>MNYI01000203.1:0-8891 GCA_001873945.1 Candidatus Desantisbacteria bacterium CG2_30_40_21 | reverse complement strand
GGTTGGAGTTTGTAATAACCCCTTTTGCAACTGCATGAGAGCTTGAGATGATCAAAACAAATTCGGATAGATCAAACTGTTCAATTGCAAGTGGCATCAATGGTAGATAATTTCGATATTTTTTAGATGCAGATGGGAGTTTTTGGATAAAGGATGTGCGAACCTCTTTATTAAGAATAAAATCTCTTCTATTTGCTGGTAAAAAATCAATTAAACTATAAAGCTCAGCTTCAGGATAAAGTTGAAGTATTTGCTCCAATACCCTTTCTGCACCAGCATATGTTACAAGCCAGTCATGAATAACAGCAACTTTCAAGAATTACAGACCTCCTCAAAAACCCTGAGATGCTCCATTGCCGATTTTTCCCAACTGAAAAACTTAGCTCTTTCTAATCCTTTTTGAACCAATCCCTTTTTTAGTTCTTCATTCGTTATTATCTTATATATCCCATCTGCAATGTCATCTATCTCATAGGGGTTAACATAATATACACTATCACTACAAACCTCTGGAAGACTTGCAATATTCGATGTGATAACAGGACAGCCACATGCCATTGCTTCTAATGGTGGAAGTCCAAAACCTTCGTAAATTGATGGATACGCAAATGCTGTCGCAAGATTGTATAATTTTCCTAATTCCGCATCTGACAAATATCCTAAATATATTATGTCCTCTTTTACCTTTTTAATTAATTCCATAATCTCATTGTTTTTCCATCCCTTAAATCCAACAAGCACCAGTTTTAGAAGATCATCTTTTATTCTTTCTTTTAAGCAAATATATGCCTTAAGCAAACCTTCGATGTTCTTCCTTGGCTCTATAGAACCCACAAAAAGGATAAAGTTTTCTGGTAAAGCATATTTAATCTTAACATCCTGAAGTTCTTCTAATGGATACGGCTTAAATATATCCTTGTCAACACCAAGATATATAGGGATTAATTTATCCTCTGGAAAACCAAAAAGGTTAATAGCTTCTTGCTTAATAAAATTAGAATCTACTATTATCTTATCTACCTTTTTGATATTCTTTGAGAAGTTTCTCTTAAAATAAAGAATTCTATCCTTTGGATGCCACTGAGGATACAGCTTAAAAGAAAAATCGTGAACTGTAGTAATTATATGCTTAGCCTTTATATTTATAGAAATAAAATTGGGTTCAAAATAAAGATCAAAGTTGTTATATGTGAAATAATTGGCAATACCCTTTGCTTTTCTTGTCATTTCACCCAGAATTGGAATCTTCTTTATGAATTCCTTTATATGATAGAATGAGGAATTATCTTTATAATCAAATAGGCGATTGGTATGGTATCCATAAAAATAGGAATAGCTATTCTCAGGGGCAATAATAGGCAGTAGCCTTGCCATTTGATATGTATAGTTCCCTACACCAGTCAATGGAGATAAAAGAGGAATAGTATTAATTGCTATTTTCATTTGCTCATCCTTATATTTATTTGTTGCAATGAATGTTCACCTCTTCCATCCAATAAGTGAATAATCCATGTAATTGTGTAGCACATTAGTTTTTATCTGTAACTCTGGTGGACATGTTATTTTTTGTCGCATAGTTCCTTCCTGTTAACTGAATATGGTCATTCAATGTGTCTATAACTTGCTATGACTTCATCAGGTTCACCGATCATCCTTACCGTATGATTCTCCACCCACATCACCCTATCGCATATCTTTTTTACATCTTCCATAGAATGTGAAACAAGGATTATGGTTACTCCGCTTTTCTTAAAATCCATCATTTTATCGATACACTTTTTTTGAAAATCAATATCCCCAACAGCCAATACCTCATCAATCAATAGAATTTCAGGCTCAAGATGGGTGATTACAGAGAATCCAAGTCGTGCCAGCATACCGCTTGAGTATGTTCTGATAGGTTGATCAATGAAATTCACAAGCTCAGAAAATTCTATGATTTCATCCATTTTTTTCAGAACATCCCTTCTTGTAAGCCCAAGAAGCACACCGTTAAGCATGATATTTTCCTTGCCTGTCAGCTCAGGATGAAATCCTGCCCCAAGCTCAAGTAAGGGAGAAACCCTCCCCTCGATTAGGAACTTCCCTTTATCAGCCCTTAAAACCTCGGCTATAAGCCCAAGGATTGTACTCTTCCCTGCCCCATTTCTTCCAATTACACCAAAGGTTTCGCCTCTATAAACCTCAAATGATATATCCCGCAAGGCTTCAAATCTTGAAGTTCTTATAGCTTTCAAACTGCTTGGAAGAGCAAAGAGAAAATTCTTTATCCCAACAATATGATGATAAAAAGGGTAACTTTTAGTTATTTTTTCAAAAGTGATTACAGTTTCTCTCATAATACCTCAGCAAATCTCCACGAAAGTTTTTTATATATTATATATCCTACGCCAAATAGAATAATAGCATAACTAAGGCTAATCATAAGATAAAATGCATCTAATCTGCCATCTAAAAAAAGGTTCCGCCAGCTTATCATCATCGGTGTTAAGGGATTGAGGTTAATAATGGATTTATACTTTTCAGGAATCATAGTTTCAGAATAGATAACAGGGGTAAAATAGAAAAGAAGGGTAATGAATAGATTGGTTAATCTTTCAAGATCTCTAAAAAACAGATTGAGTGAGGAAATGATAAGAGAAACACCATAAGTCATCAAGAATTGAATACTCAATAATATTGGTATCCCATATATCCATGAAAATGATGGGGTCTTGTGATATATAAAAAGAAAGATAATTATTACGATAATAGCAAGGATAAAATGGATCATATCCTGAAGTACAGCGGCAAATGGAATGATATTTCTTGGAAAATTAACCTTTTTGATAATAGATGCGTTTCCTATAAAGAGCATTGGTGCTGCATTCACGGAGTTAGCAAACCATTGCCATGGGAAAAGCCCGGCAATAAGAAACAGGGCATAGTCTTCCATCTGTATCCTCATGATCACCTTAAAGGCTATGAAGAATACAAAGGCAAATGCCAAAGGATGGGCAATTGACCAGAAATAGCCTAAAAAGCTATTCTTGTATCTAACCTTTATCTCTTTTTGGGTTAAGACTATTATTAAATCAAAATAATGTTGAATTTTTGTATTTATAGTTATATGCATCCCTGTCTCTTTTCTTCACTTTTATATTTTATACCTATCCAGCTTACTATCCCAAGATAAAACCAAAATAAATACCCAGTCATACCAGCTAAGGTATAGTCTACCATGCCATGAATACTAAAATCTATCAGGCAAGCCATTATTCCCAGAACCGAAATCTTTAGCCAATTAGTTTCTGTATGCTTAAACACCTGCCATGTCCATCTAAACGAGACTCCAAGCAACCAGATAATTGTTAAAAAGGCAAAAATCCCTGCCTCTGCAGCCAGATGAATAAAAATATTATGGGCATGTCGATGTCCATGAGGAGGATAAAACCCTTTTTTAGTTTCATCTGAAATCACTGGTGCATATTTTGGATAAAGGGCTTGAAAACTTCCCAAGCCATGTCCCAATAATGGTCGTTCTTTTATCATGGCCAAAGCACCTTGCCACAGATAGACCCTCTCCGCATTTGCTCCATACTGGAGATTAAACATATTCTTTACCCGGTACATCTGTTTCTCTGGAAGGAATAGCAAAGAGATGATAATCGCTATGCCTAACCCTAAAAGTATCTTTTTGTTTATTATCATACCCAGAAAGACCATGGCACAAATATTACCCAGCCATGCTCCTCTGGAGGAGTTAATGTTTAGGCAGATAATCATAATCACCAAAGAAACTATTAACCCTATTCTTATCTTAAACGAGAATGTTCCAAAGAATGCCAGAGAAACCACTAAGGGGATAATCATTCCCAAACATCCTCCAAGCCCCTTATCAGCCATCATAGCTGCTTGTCTTTCTGGTGTAGGGTTACATATTACCAAGGCTGTCTCATATATAGATAACAGACTCAACCCAATTATTAAACAAGCCAATAACCACTTGATATCCTGTTCATTCCTTATTCCATTGACTACCAAATAGTAAAGTAATATTCCACCTGCAATAGAACGAATCCTGTCAAAACCTTGGATAAATGGGATTGATGGAGATGCTATTGCAGCTATCATAAGAACACCTAAAAGTACAAAGATAGGCAGATTTAAGACAACACCCCTTGTCTCAAGCCGTTTAGCCAATAACATTTTTACAATCCAGGCTAATAAAGCCAGGTTTACCCCAATAGCAATTCCAGAGATTGTCATGGTAGCACTAAGGGCATAGATAAATAGTCCGATTAGCATTATAGAGCTACAAATTGTGCTGACTTTCATCTAATAATATCTCCTTGATGATAAATTTTCGACCTGTGCAAACGGAATTTGCCACAGAGTCACAGAAATACAGAGAGAAATGTTAGCTGTCTTAATAGGTTAACGCAAAGATCGCAGAGGAAATAAAGATTTTTCAACTCTTTCGAACTCTGCGTCCTCTGCGTTAAAAAAGTCGTTTGCACAGGTGGAAAATTTGTCGCTAAGGCACGGAAATATAAGGGATTTTTAAGTTTTTTTAAGTTTTTTTAAGTTTTTTTAAGTATCCAGATAGAAGCTTTTTTGTACCAATAGTTTCAATTAGATTTAATCTCTTTGCCATTGTTTTTGATAGTAATCGATTAATCTTATCAATCTTTTGTTTATCAGTCAATACATCAGGCAATTTATCCATTAGTAATTCGTTAATATCTTTTTTAGTAGCTGAATCATACCTTTTAATAAATGCCAGTACTAATTTCTGATAATGGCTATCATCAAACCCTTTGTTTTTGATATACTTTGCCTTTTCTTCTGTCCGCTGTATGGAAATTCGTGAATTACAAAGTCAATTCTTGGATTTAATTGCCTTGCCAGCCAGTGTTCTAATTCTTCACCGCGAACCTTTTTTTGTTTGGGTTTAATGTGCGTACCCATTACATTGTGAGTTTTATCCTCAATCCCAAAGACAAGATAGCCCTTTTCCTTATGATGCAAACAGGCAGAATTAGATAATGCAGAAATATACTCACCTATTTCCTGTGGGTCATAATGGTCAACCTTAAACTCAACCCATTCTGTTTCTTTCGATAAGACTTTTAATTCTGTTAATAATTTTTCTAAATCTTCTTGATTGGCAAGTAAAAACAATTTATACCTCTGTGGTAATTTCCGATTGCACAGCTCGTAATTTTTCATTCAGCTAATAATATCACAAAATGGTGCAAAAAGCAAGAAATTTATTGAATCAAGTTATGGGATCAAACTGACCCTGACTACCATTACTCTCTGCGGATTTCCAACAAGAAATGCGTTTTTGGAATTACCTGAGCATAAAAATAATATCCGTTTTCTAAATAGATTCCATGAAAATATCAGGGCATAAGCTCCAAGCAAAGGAAGTCCCTCTGTGCCTTTCGTAAGAAATGCGGCTGCTACAGAAAGCCCGGAAAGAAAATAATGTTTTCTCTGGAATAAAAGATATACTGAAAGAATGGAGAAAAAAACAAGGGGAACATCCAGAAGGGGTCCTCGCACATGTACCTGATAATTTGGCGAAAATCCGAGGCAAAAAACTGCGACAAGAGAACCAAGCCTGTTTTTATATTGACCTTTTTCTTGTAGAAAACGGTATAGAATGAATACTGTTAAAAGTCCAAAAATAAAATTTGGGATTTTTAAGGCAATTTCCTGAAAAGAAAAAATTTTATAGAAGAAACCAAGGAAATAAAAGAAAAGATAAGGATGATCCGCAAATATACCTTCACAGTATGTTCGAAATTGGAGCGGATAAAAATGTCCTTCTGCCACATATCGACCTAAATTGGCATATACTGCTCCGTCTCCATAAATCGGGACATCAATTTGCACCAGAAAATGAAGAGGGATAAATACGATTGCTACAAACAGAAAAAAGATTTCCAACCGTTGAAGTTCCCATTGCTGCAACAATATGTTTATCTTATTACATCCTTGTTCTACTCGTTTCAACCCTTTCATTATTTCTCCCAGCAATTCTCATTATGAAACTCGGCGAACAACAAGTGTAGCACCAGACACATTTCAAATTACATAAATTTGTAGTTGTTAATGCCAGTTCTACAGGAAACTTGCTGGATTCTTCAGCAAAAGGTAAAATTTTATAGTCAAACACTTTATTTTCAAACACAAATTGCCTTATTCCCCAAACGCAATAATCTGCTGCTTCGTTTATTAATATCATGTCCTCTCCTATGTCAAAAAGTCAATTTTTATTCTATCCTGAAGTCCTGTTTTTAAGCAGATTCAACTAATTATTGGTTAGGGGAAAAGATTCACTCCGTTTTCGCCATCTTCATCCCTTTAACCTCAACATATTCTTCCATCGTTTTCTCATCATGGTATATTCAGGATACCATCTCTGTATCTTTCTGAAGAAACCAAATAATCCTGTGTTAGGGAATATTTGTCTCTCATCCTTTAGTATTTCTAATATTTGCTTTTTTAATTTCTCAATATGATCATTCAATGTGTTTATCCTTAGAATAGTTCGCTATTACCTTTCTCCTTAGGGTTTGTTTAAAAATAAATGTGTCACACCGAGGTTGCCAATTCGCTCCTCCAGCAAGGCACGAGTCGTAACGCCGTTGCCAAACAAAACAGCATCACGGATGCCTTGCTCCAAACTACACATCCAGATTCTTGACATACTTAGCATTTTGTTGAATAAACTCTCTTCTTGGTTCAACCTTATCACCCATAAGCATACTAAAAGTATTATCTGCCTCTACTAAATCTTCAAGAACAACCTGAAGAACTGTTCGTGTTTCTGGATTCATGGTTGTGCTCCATAGTTGGTCAGGGTTCATTTCTCCCAACCCTTTATATCGTTGAACATGGATACCGCCGCGTCTGCCCAATTCATTTAACTTAGCATCCCTTGCCTCATCTGAGTAAACATAATGTTCCTCTTTTCCTTTTTTAACACAATATAAGGGAGGCTGAGCAATATATACATGTCCACTTCCAATCAAGGATTGCATATATCGGAAAAAGAAGGTAAGTATCAGTGTGCGGATATGAGAACCATCTACATCAGCATCTGTCATGATAATTATTCTATCATAGCGTATCTTTTTGACATCAAAGTCGTCCTGTCCCACGCCAGCCCCAATAGCTGTAATGAGTGCAGATATCTCGTCATTGCCCAATGTCTTATCCAATCTTGCCTTTTCCACATTCAAAATCTTTCCCTTGAGTGGCAGGATAGCCTGAAACCTTCTATCTCGTCCCTGTTTAGCCGAGCCACCCGCTGAATCACCCTCAACAATATATATTTCACATAGCTTAGGGTCTTTTTCCGAACAATCAGCTAATTTGCCGGGCAGGGAATTTGAATCAAGGACTTCTTTTCTTCTGGTTAGCTCCCGTGCCTTTTTGGCTGCGTCCCTTGCCCTTGCTGCAAGGGATACTTTTTCTACTATTTTTTTTGCTATTTGTGGGTTTTCCTCCATAAATCGTTCTAATCCTTGGCCCACAATAGAATCAACTATCCCTTTTACCTCACTATTTCCTAATTTTGCCTTTGTTTGTCCCTCAAATTGTGGCTCTCTGATCTTCACGCTAATAATGGCTGTAAGCCCTTCCCTGACATCTTCCCCTGAAAGAGAGGTATCCTTTATCAGATTATTCTTTTTAGCATACTCATTGATGGTTTTGGTCAAGCCTGACTTAAATCCAATAAGATGTGTCCCACCCTCACGGGTATTAATGGTATTTGCATAACTGAAAATAGTTTCCTGATAGCCATCATTGTATTGAAATGCAACCTCTGCCTCAGTATCATCCTTTGAACCTGAAAAATAAATGGGGGGTTCATGAACAGGTGTTTTGTTTTTATTTAAGTATTCTACAAAAGAAGAAATACCACCCTCATACTGAAAGGAATGCTTTTTATCATGTGTTTCATCTGTTATATCAATCTTTATGCCCCTATTCAAAAAAGCCTGTTCCCTGAGCCGCTGGGATAGGATATCAAAAGAAAACTCCACAGTTTCAAATATCTCTTTGTCCGGCTTAAAACGAACCGTTGTGCCTGTGTTTGTCGATGTACCAATAATCTTTAGTTCAGAGACGGGATTTCCCTGTTCATATCTTTGATGATAAACATTCCCGTTTCTTTTTACCTCAACCTCAAGCCACTGAGAGAGGGCATTAACCACAGAAATACCCACACCATGTAAACCACCAGAGACCTTATAAGAATCCTTGTCAAATTTTCCACCAGCATGTAGTATGGTTAAAACTATTTCTATTGCTGGCTTATTATGAATAGGATGCATATCTACCGGTATACCACGGCCATCATCAATAACCGTTACGCTGCCATCAGGATTCAAAAACACTTGAATCTCCTTGCAAAATCCAGCCAGTGATTCATCAACGCTATTATCAACAACCTCATAAACCAGATGATGCAGTCCATAAACCCCAACATCACCAATATACATACTCGGCCGTTTTCTAACCGCCTCCAATCCTTCTAATACCTGAATCTGTTCTGCCTTATACTCTGTTGCCACTGTTTCTCCTCCCACATAAGTCTATTATTACTATCATACTGTTATCCATTCCTCTTTAGAAATTCCTGCTTGCTTCAATATTTCGTAACTACTCACCACGGAGACACGGAGGCACAGAGAAGAACATCCCTCTCTCCTTTGATAAGGGGGAATTAGGAAAATACAAAACCATCTACTCGTTTGTCTAATTTGTTATCTTGCTTTAGACCATGCCACTTTACTCAGTATTTCTTCTTCGTGTCTCCGTGTCTCTGTGGTAAATTCCCCTCGCTGAGTAGTTACAATATTTCTTTGATAAATTCACTGTCAATATCTGAG
>MNYI01000158.1 GCA_001873945.1 Candidatus Desantisbacteria bacterium CG2_30_40_21 | reverse complement strand
GATTGATACACTTTTCTTTGATGGGTTGAAGAGCCTAATCCATTAAAACAAGGATTGAAACATCGCTTAAAGCCTTCTTCCGAACATCTTGACATTGGTTGAAGAGCCTAATCCATTAAAACAAGGATTGAAACATCGCTTAAAGCCTTCTTCCGAACATCTTGACATTGGTTGAAGAGCCTAATCCATTAAAACAAGGATTGAAACTTCTATCCAGCATCAAAAGAATAGAGATTATTAGCGGTTGAAGAGCCTAATCCATTAAAACAAGGATTGAAACTTGAGCTGCGTTCTTCATCACCTCCATCGCCTCCATGGTTGAAGAGCCTAATCCATTAAAACAAGGATTGAAACGAAGAAGTCGAGATTTGGTTTTCCAGGGCTACTCTCGGTTGAAGAGCCTAATCCATTAAAACAAGGATTGAAACCCAAATACAAGAGGTAAGGGTATGTATAGATTATCTGTTGAAGAGCCTAATCCATTAAAACAAGGATTGAAACATTTTGTCTCTTGGGCAAGAGGATGTTGTCTTACCTGGGTTGAAGAGCCTAATCCATTAAAACAAGGATTGAAACTATCATTTCAGTCTAAGAATGGACTATACCAAACAGGTTGAAGAGCCTAATCCATTAAAACAAGGATTGAAACAGTTATTAGATATAAAAAGAGACTTACCGTTCTTAGGGGTTGAAGAGCCTAATCCATTAAAACAAGGATTGAAACTAAAGGTTGAGAAAATCACGAAAAGGGGGAGAAAAAGGTTGAAGAGCCTAATCCATTAAAACAAGGATTGAAACTACCTTTATGAAAAAATTTCATACCTCCGCTAACCCGTTGAAGAGCCTAATCCATTAAAACAAGGATTGAAACTATATATACATAGCGGATATGAGTACTGTCCGGGACAGGTTGAAGAGCCTAATCCATTAAAACAAGGATTGAAACTTGACACTTCATTTTTGCTCTGCTATACTGTCCGTGTTGAAGAGCCTAATCCATTAAAACAAGGATTGAAACTACACCAGCCGAATGGGCTGACAGCCACAGCCGAAGGTTGAAGAGCCTAATCCATTAAAACAAGGATTGAAACTTTACAGGTTATTGGTCTGCCTGGTTGCCTAACGGTTGTTGAAGAGCCTAATCCATTAAAACAAGGATTGAAACTATTCTCAGATAGTTTTCAGACCAGATGTGGCATGAGGTTGAAGAGCCTAATCCATTAAAACAAGGATTGAAACAACAGCGATTGGAACAGTTGGAATCTCAAGACAGGGAGTTGAAGAGCCTAATCCATTAAAACAAGGATTGAAACAGGATATAAAAACAATAGGGGTTCTCATAGGCTCTCGTTGAAGAGCCTAATCCATTAAAACAAGGATTGAAACTCAATTGGAGCAGGGCAGACCCTGGAGATAGGTAGGTTGAAGAGCCTAATCCATTAAAACAAGGATTGAAACATTATCCCCTTATACTTAATCTCTTTTCCTTGAATTCTTCCTTGGAAATTTTACAGCATTTTTTGAAAAAGTGGAGGAATTATTCTGAAAATCGACACAAAAAAATATAGTTGACTATTTAACCATTTTAATGTATACTATTGTCGTGTCAATCTTAATATGTCGCACTAACTATGGTCAGGTTGTTTAGGCTGAAGGCTGAAGGAAGAAGGAAGAAGGAAGAAAATGCCCTAACAGCCTATCTCCCCCTTCCGTCTTTCCCCTTCAGCCTGAATACCTTCAGCCTTCAGCCTATAATCCGACACTTGAGAGTTGACACGATACTATAGCCTTATCTTAATTAATCAAGGGTAATTTGCATGGTAAATATAGAACGGCTGTTGCCAAAAGTCACCAGACCGGCAAGATATACAGGTAATGAAGTAAATAGCACATTTAAGGATATTTCCAAAGCAGGGGTAAGGATTGCTCTGGCTTTCCCGGATGTTTATGAGATAGGCATGTCTCACCTCGGGCTGAAGATATTGTATGAGATTCTTAATGATTTGCCGGATGTGGCTGCGGAAAGGGTCTATGCCCCGTGGCTTGATATGGAGGAGGAGATGAAATCGGCCGGCATTCCCTTATTTAGCCTCGAATCTAAAATGCCTCTGGCAGACTTTGATATTATAGGATTCAGCCTTCAGTATGAATTAAGCTACACTAATGTTTTGAATATGCTGCAATTAGCAGGCATACCGCTGCTTTCAAGGGACAGAAGCAAGCAAAATCCATTAATCATTGCTGGCGGTCCATGTGCCTTTAATCCTGAGCCATTGGCTGATTTTATTGATGTATTTTGTATCGGTGAGGCAGAGGAGCTTATTGTTGAATTAGTGGAATGCGTTAAGGAACACCGCAATATGACCCGTCAGGAGATGCTCTTAAAATTATCCAGAATAGAAGGCATTTATGTGCCATCATTCTATGATGTCAAATACCATGAGGATGGAACGATTAAGGAATGGAATCCAAATATTGAGGGTGTTCCGTCTAAGATACAGAGAAGGGTGGTTGATTTTGAACGCGTGCCAGCATCCATTAAACCAATAGTGCCATTTATAGAAATTGCCCATGATCGGGCTGGATTGGAGATTCAGCGGGGGTGTGGACGGGGATGCCGATTTTGTCAAGCAGGTTTTATTTACAGACCACTTCGGGGACGGTCATTAAACACCTTGCTCAAACAATCTCAAAAAATAATCCATGAAACTGGTTACGAGGAAATATCGCTTGGATCTTTGAGTTCTACAGATTATCCAGATATTCTGGAGTTAGTCAGGGGTGTAGAGAAATGTTTTGGCAGAAGATTAGCCATTTCCCTGCCATCACTTCGGTTAAATTCACTGGTTACAGAGGTTTCAGCCATATTGTCCAAGATCAAAAAAACAGGGCTGACCATTGCCCCGGAGGCAGGGACAAAGAGATTATCCTATGTAATTAATAAGGATGTCTTAGATTATGACCTGCCACGGATTATTAGAGATGCATATGCTCAGGGATGGAAGTCAGTAAAACTATATTTTATGATTGGACTGCCAACAGAGACGCAGGAGGATGTGGATGGTATTGTCTCCCTGATAAGCAGCATTAGATGTGGCAGAAAACAACTCAAGGTAAGCCTTGCCTCATTTGTTCCCAAATCGCATACCCCATTCCAATGGGAGGCACAGGATACAGTATCCAGCTTGAGGGAAAAACTGGGGTATATCAAAAGGCAGCTTGGTCAGATTCGGGGGATAGTGTTTGGCTGGAATGAGCCAGAGACAAGTTTTTTGGAGGCAGTATTTGCCAGGGGTGATAGAAGGCTTGGACAGGTATTGCTTTATGCCTTTGAACAGGGGTGTAAATTTGATGCATGGTCAGAACACTTCAAGTTTTCCCTCTGGATGAATGCCTTTGAAAGGGCAGGAATATCACCTGAATTTTATGCTAATAGAAAAAGAGACATCAAGGAGCATCTTCCATGGGATCATATTGATATTGGCGTTCATAAGGAATATTTGATAAAAGAAGCAAGCCGTGCCTATGAGGGAATAACCACACCCGCATGTCAGACAGATAATTGCAAACAGTGTGGAGCATGTAAATCTGAAACATCAAAGGAGGTAACCAAACAGATTCCTCTGACAAATTACCTCTCACCATCCTCAACCCCTGCACTTAACAGACGGATAATGGTAAGGTTGAAATATTTGCGGGGCAAAGAGGTCTCGTTTGTTTCCCATCTTGATATGCTTCGAATGTTTATTCGGGTCTTAAACCGAGCGAATATTCCGATTGCCTATAGTACCGGTTTCAGCCCGCATCCAAGGCTTTCCTTTGGGCATCCGTTAAGCGTAGGGGTGATAAGTGAGGAAGAATTTCTGGATATAGAGCTTGAGATGCCCATGAAACTGGATGAATTAATAATAAGGCTGAATAATGTCCTGCCTGTTGGTATAAAGATTAATGCTGCTGTATTTATTGCCTCAAATGCCCCTGCATTGACAGCTATAGTAGATTTTATCCGCTATCAGGTTAGTGGTCAGGGGATAATATCCCTTAGCGACATTGCCTCTTTTATGAATAAACGAGAGGTTATCGTGCAGCGGAAGAAAAAGGATACGATAAAGCAGGTAAATATCAGGGAATTTGTTCAAAATATTGAAATGCAGAATGTGGAATGTGGAAATGCGGAATTCCGGTTGATGATGGAGATAAAAACGACCAATTCTGGGACAGGTAAGCCGGAAGAGGTTGTCCGTGCATTGTGTACAGACGCAAGTATCACCTCTTGCACCAGGGTTTCACAATGCTGCGTTGTACATGGCAAGATTCTGTCGCCGCTTGAGGTAAGGATATGAGGAAAATGGGGGAAAATGGGGACAGCGCCCTATTTTTTCTTCTAAAAATAGGGCGCTGTCCCCATTTCCTTCAATCGTGTCGCAATTAGTAATTGCGGTAATGAAAAACTTGAATATCGAGTATTAAAAAGGAGTAAAACATGAAACTAACAGGATTGGTGATAGGATTATTATTGGTGTTGTGTAATATTGTTCAAGGAGGGGGTCCCTCTGCTGGAAGTGGCACTATCTCTACCACAGGTATTGTCAAAATAATTGAAATCGATGGGGTGATCAACCCTATTACCGAACGGTTTGTGGCAAACAGCATCAAACAGGCTGAGGATGAGAAGGCTGAGTGTCTTATCCTTAGAATGGATACACCCGGTGGACTGGCATCAGCCACGCATAATATTGTTAAGGCAATATTAAATGCTAAACTGCCGATTGTAACCTTTGTTTCTCCAAAGGGGAGTCGGGCTGCTTCAGCTGGTGTGTTTATTGCTATGGCAAGTGATGTGGTTGCCATGTCACCCATGACCAATATTGGTGCTGCCCATCCAGTATCCATAGGCGGTGGCAGCGGAATGGGTGGAGAAAAATCTGAAAAATCTGATAAAACCATGACCGATAAGATAACCAATGATATGGTTGCGAGTGTGAAGGGCATAGCAGAGAAAAAAGGAAGAAATGCAAAATGGGCTGAGAGTGCGGTAAGAGAAAGCTCATCCATCACCGCAGAAGAGGCATTGGAATTAAAGGTTATTGATTTTATTGCTGAGGATATGAATGACCTGCTTGTAAAATTAGATGGAAGAATAATAGAAAAGAATGAAAAAAAATTTACCATTCACACAAAGAAGATAACACCCAATACAACAAGCATGAATTTCAGGGAAAAATTTCTCCATGCTATTGCTGACCCTAATATCGCTTACATTTTATTAATGCTTGGCATATATGGCTTAATCTATGAATTTTCTGCACCAGGGATTGGGCTTGGAGCTGTTGGCGGCGGAATATGCTTGATATTAGCCTTCTTTGGCTTGCAGAATCTGCCTATTAGCATGGCCGGCTTACTCTTAATCCTCCTTGGTGTTATTCTGTTTGTACTGGAGGTCTTTGCCTCAACACATGGGATTGCGGCAATAGGCGGGTTAATCGCCCTGACCATGGGTTCGTTTATGCTTGTTGATTCTGCCACTCCATTCATGACTATTTCATGGTCGTTGATAATATCTATAGTTTCCTTTACCGGGTTGTTTATCCTGTTTGGCGTGGGGGCAACGATTGCAGCCTTCCGTCACCGGGTAACCACAGGCAGGGAAGGGCTTATGGGACAAACAGGGGTGGTAAAGGAAAAAACCACGCCTGTTGGAGATACTACCTCAGATGGCATGGTCTTTGTTCAAGGCGAAAATTGGTGTGCCTGCTCAGAGGAAGTCATTGAGCCAGGAGAAAGAATTGAGGTTGTTGGTATGGAAGGAATACACTTAAAAGTAAAGAAAGTTGGGAGTTAGAAGGTATTTTTATGAATTGGTATACAAAATCTATTGATGAATCATTGCAAAAGTTGCAAACAAATAAGGAAAAGGGGCTCATCCATGCAGAGGCGTTAGAACGATTAGAAAAGACAGGTCCCAATCAATTAATCCAGGAGAAACAAACCAGTCCATGGACATTGTTTTTCCATCAGTTTACAGATTTTATGATTATAGTTTTGATTGGGGCATGTATTGTCTCAGCACTGCTTGGGGAATGGATTGATGCCCTGGCCATATTAGCTGTTGTTTTATTCAACGGTATTATGGGATTTGTTCAAGAGTTTAAGGCTGAAAAGTCGCTTGCTGCCTTAAGGAAACTAACCGCACCAACAGCTCAGATACTGCGAGATGGAGAGATTTATATCTTGCCATCCTCATCCATTGTGCCGGGTGATATTATTGTTATTGAGGCAGGGGCTATAATACCAGCTGATTTACGATTAATTGAAACAGGGCGGCTGACCATTGAAGAGGCATCACTTACCGGCGAATCTGTTCCTATTTCAAAAAACGCTGCGATAACATACGAAAAGGAGATTCCCCTTGGTGACCAGAAGAATATGGCATTTATGAGTACCGTTGTTACCGCTGGCAAGGGTCTGGGAATAGCGGTTAATACCGGAATGCAGACAGAGCTTGGCAAAATAGCCCATATGGTTCAGTCTGTTGGAAAAGAGACAACCCCCCTTCAAAAACGGCTGGAACGGTTTGGCAAGGGTCTAGTTTATATATGTCTTGCCATCTGTGCCATTGTTTTTGTTATGGGCATCATGAGGCATGAGCCTTTCATGGAGATGTTTCTTACCTCTATAGCATTAGCTGTGTCTGCCATTCCTGAAGGGCTGCCTATTGTGATTACCGTTACGCTGGCTCTGGGTGTGCAGCAAATGGTCAAAAGGCATGCCTTAATAAGAAGGCTGCCCTCGGTTGAAACGCTTGGTTGTGTTCAGATCATCTGTTCAGATAAGACAGGAACCCTGACCCAAAACGAAATGACCGTAACCAGAATAGCTACTCTTGATAAATGTATTGAGATTAGTGGTGTAGGATATACACCTGATGGTCAATTTTATCAGGAAACAGTTGGCATTGACCCCGAGCAAGACGATACCCTGATGCTATTACTCAAAACAGGTGTCCTGTGTAATAATGCCAGACTCTATAAAAATGAAGAGGGCTGGAGAATGGTAGGAGATCCCACAGAAGGGGCATTGATCGTTGCAGCCAGAAAGGCAGGGCTAACACAAGAGCAATTGCTGAATGAATATAATTTAGTGGAAGAATTCCCCTTTGATTCAGAAAGGAAGATGATGACTGTTGTCTATCAAGATGCAGAAAGCGGAAAAATCAGCTTTACTAAGGGTGCTCCGGATATACTGCTTGGTTTATGTAAATATATTCACACGGGCGATAGGGTGCGGGAATTAACAGAGCAGGATAGAGCTGCTATACTTAACGCAAATGAAATATTTGCCTCTCAGGCGTTGCGAGTATTGGGGTTTGGTTATAGAAAAGAGGTATCACCCTTGACAAATGCCAACATCTCCACCCCCCTACCCTCCGCCAGCGGGGGACAAATGGATAATGCAACATCCATGGCGAATACCAACCCTGACATTGAAACAGAGATGACATTTGTCGGCATAGCCGGGATGATTGACCCTCCACGGGAAGAGGTAAAGCAAGCCATTGCCGAATGTAAGACAGCCGGGATACGGACAGTGATGATTACTGGTGATCATAAGATTACGGCTGTAGCCATTGCCAAAGAATTAGATGCCTTTGATGAGACAAGGGATATTGCCCTCTCCGGGGCAGAACTTGATGCCTTAAGTGACTTAGAATTCAGCAAAATAGTAGATACCGTCCGGGTTTATGCACGGGTGTCCCCAGCCAATAAATTAAGGGTAGTAAACACATTAAAGTCTCATGGTTATACAGTGGCTATGACTGGTGATGGCATAAATGATGCCCCGGCTGTGAAGGAAGCAGATATAGGCATAGCCATGGGTATTACTGGTACGGATGTTACCAAAGAAGCCTCTGATATGGTGCTGACAGATGATAACTTTGCCTCCATTGTTTCTGCTGTTAAGGAAGGGCGGAGGATTTATGCTAATATCAAAAAGGCTATACATTTCCTGCTTTCCTGTAATATGGGGGAGGTAATTGTCGTCTTTGTGGCAATGCTCATGGGTCTGCCCCTGCCACTTTTGCCGCTTCAAATATTATGGATGAATCTGGTGACAGATGGATTTCCAGCATTGGCATTGGCAGTGGAAAAGGAAGAGGCAGGGATTATGAAACAGCCGCCGCGGTCACCAAAGGAAGATATTATTACCAAACAGCTTGGCATTATGCTGCTTATTGAGGGTATATTTATGGGAATATTCACCCTTGCAGCTTATATGATGTATCCTCACAATACCCCCGAAGAGGTGATGAAAGCCCGAACCATAGCTTTTACTGTTTTAATCTTCTGTCAAAAGTTTCATATTTTCAATTGTAGAAGCCTGACTGTTTCAACCTTTAAGATAGGCTTGTTTACTAACTGGTGGATAGTAGCGTCTGTGCTATTTATTTTGTTTACTCAGATAGCTATCGTTCATATCCCATGCCTACAACTCATCTTTAAGACCGTTCCGCTTACCCTGAATGATTGGGGAATAGTTCTGGGATTGTCTATTTTGCCATTGGTTGGAGGGGAGATGTATAAATTAATGGTAAATATTCAAGGCAAACGCACCTGAATTTTTGCCAGATTTTTTCCACTCCCTATCCCCGTCAGAGGTGCTACCTCTCACCAGCTCGGGGAATACGATACAAGAGTGCCTGCCCCTACGACCTCCCTACCTCGCCAGCGAGGAATACGAATGTCCTCCGCTGGCGGCTTATCCTTACCCACATCTTTGGATAATTGTCGGGAATTCATGCCCTTTGCAATTTGTCATTCCCGCTTGTCGGGAATCCTTCTTTGTTGAGTACATCAGATTGCGGTCGATAAGAAGAAAGATTCTGGACAAGCCAGAATGACAAGGAGAAGAAGGATTCTGTCGATTCTTGACAGTCGGGGACAGGCTAAGCCAGAATGACA
>MNYI01000136.1 GCA_001873945.1 Candidatus Desantisbacteria bacterium CG2_30_40_21 | reverse complement strand
CTTTCATCTCTAATGGCATTTAATTTTCTCCAAATGTAACTACTCACCACAAAGGCACGAAAACACAAAAAGTTGATAAGTTGAATAGTTGATGGGTTGATAAGTGGATGAATTGATAGGAAATGTTTATGAATTATGAATCTGTGTTCCTTTAACCTATAAACTCATCAACCTATCAACCTATCAACTTATGTGTTCTCTGTGGTGAATTACTTTACCTGAGTAGTTACGATAAAATAAATATAGGTATCAGTAATTAGCAAAAATCATAATAAATGGAGGTTTGTTTATGGCTATCAAGGTAGGAATTAATGGGTTTGGAAGAATAGGACGGCTTGTATTTCGAGCAGGGATAAATAATCCTGATATTGAGTTTGTGGCGATTAATGATCTGACTGATGCAAAAACATTGGGACACTTGTTAAAATATGATTCTGTTCATGGCACATTTTCTGGAAAAGTTGAGGTAACAGATACAGGGCTTATGGTAAATGACAAACCATTGAGGGTAGTTGCAATTAAGGATCCTGCCCAGCTTCCATGGAAAGAACTCGGAGTAGATATAGTAGTTGAGTCTACTGGACTATTTACAGATGCTGAAAAGGCAAAGGCTCATCTTGCAGCAGGGGCAAAAAAGGTTATTATTTCAGCTCCAGCAAAAAATGAGGATATTACAATTGTACTGGGTGTTAATGAAGACAAATATGATTCAGTAAATCATCATATCATCTCCAATGCCTCGTGTACTACCAATTGTCTTGCCCCTGTAGCCAAGGTATTGCTTGAAAACTTTGGCATCAAAAAGGGATTGATGACAACAATTCATTCATATACCAATGGTCAACAGATATTAGACCTGCCACACAAGGACCTACGGCGGGCAAGGGCAGCCGCAGTATCCATGATTCCTACAACAACAGGGGCAGCTAAGGCTGTGGCTCTGGTTTTGCCTGAGCTAAAGGGTAAACTCAATGGCATGTCTATTCGTGTGCCAACCCCAAATGTATCTGTTGTAGACCTTGTTTGCGAGCTTGAAAGGGATGTTACTGTGGAAGAGGTAAATCAGGCACTTAAAATAGCTGCCTCTACCCCTCAACTTGCAAAATATCTTGAATATTGCGATGCACCGTTGGTTTCGTGCGATTTTAATGATAATCCTAAATCCTCTATCGTTGATGCTGGCTGCACCTCTGTAATTGGAGGAAACATGGTAAAAATCATCGCTTGGTATGATAATGAGTGGGGGTATTCAAACAGGGTAGTGGATTTGATTGAGTATATTGTTGGGAGGTAATATGTTTCAAAAACTAACCATTAAAGACATAGACATCAAGGGTAAAAGGGTTCTGATTCGTGTAGATTATAATACACCTTTAAGCCCTGATGGAAGTGTGGCAGATAACCGAAAGATAACAGAAAGTTTGCCAACGATAAACTATTGTTTAGACAATGGTGCCTCAATTATCCTGATGTCTCATCTTGGACGCCCCAAAGGTAAGGTTGTTGAGGAAATGAGGCTGACCATGGTTGGCAAAAGACTGGAAGAGATTCTTGGCAGAGGAGTGATAAAGCTTGATGATTGTATTGGTTCAGAGGTGGAGGGTGTGACAGATAACTTAAAGCCATGCGATATTGTCTTGCTTGAAAACCTGAGATTCCATCCTGAAGAGGAAAAAAACTACCCAGAATTTGCGGCTAAATTAGCAAGGTTAGCTGACTGTTATGTAAACGATGGGTTCAGTGTTTCTCATCATAGCCATGCCTCTGTTAATGCAATATCTGGATATTTTGATGTAGCTGTGGCTGGTTTCCTAATGGAAAAAGAGGTGGAGCATCTTGATAAGATATTAACCAATCCGGCAAAACCATTTGTGATAGCTATTGGTGGGGCAAAGGTGTCTACCAAGATAGGGATAATTGAACACCTGATAAAAAAGGCAGACCTGTTTCTAATTGGCGGTGGCATGTCATATACCTTTCAGAAGGCATTAGGGAAAACTATTGGTTCATCCCTTGTAGAAGAAAGTTTCGTGCCTATTGTCAAAAAGCTTCTCAAGGAGAATATGGATAAAATTGTTCTTCCTTTAGATTATAAAATAACCGATATGCTTTCTAAGACGGAATGTGGAGATATCAAAACAACGGTAGATGAAAATATCCCGGATGGTTGGATGGGTGTAGATATTGGACCAAAGACTATTGAAAAATTTATCAATCGGTTGGATGGGGCAGGGTGTATTCTGTGGAATGGGCCATTTGGGGTAATTGAAATACCTGAATTTGCTGTTGGAACAACCAAAATGGCTTATGCAATCTCAGATTCATCAGCAATTACAGTAGCCGGCGGAGGTGAGACAGACGAGTCAATTGACCATCTTAAGATTGCTCATAAATTTGACCATGTTTCAATCGCAGGAGGGGCATGTCTGGAGTTTCTTGAGGGGAAAGAATTGCCAGGACTGGCAGTCTTGACAGATAGGTAGCACAGACATTCTTGTCTGTGATTTAGAACCCTTCCGCACTACGATAAATGGTAACCGTTCACACCTTTTAATGACAGCCGCAAGAAGGACAATCTTCGTGCTCCCATAAACGGTTAAGGGAATAACAGCCTTCATGTCCCAGTGAACGATTACGATAAATGCAAGGAGAATATAATGAGAAAACCAATAATTGCTGGAAACTGGAAGATGAATAAAACTGTAAAAAAAGCTGTGGAGTTTGTTAAGGAGATGGTTGAAACCATGAATGACTGCCCGGATATGGAGATTGTTGTTTTTCCGCCATTTACTGCCTTGCATGCTGTTGCCAATGTGGTGCGAGATACTAATATCCTTTTTGGGGCACAAAATATGTATTATGAGTCAGCCGGAGCATATACTGGTGAAATATCCCCATTGATGCTGGCTGATATTGGGGTACATTTTGTAATCCTTGGTCATTCTGAACGAAGAGAAATACTTGGAGAAACAAATGAGATAATCAATCTGAAGATGAAGGCTGCCCTGAATTATCGAATGAAGCCAATCCTGTGTGTCGGTGAAAAACTTGAGGAAAGGGAAAAGGGTAAGGCAGAGGATGTGATTCATAGCCAGTTGGTAAGAAACCTGCAAGACATCTCTAAGGATGAAATGGCAAGAACAGTTATTGCTTATGAACCCTTATGGGCAATTGGTACCGGCAAAACTGCCAGCCCTGAGGATGCAAATAAGATGCACGCCTTTATTCGGGGAACCATTATCAGTCTCTATGATAAGCGAGTTGCTTCAATGGTCAGGATTCAATATGGCGGAAGTGTCAGGCCTGATAATATTGGCATTTTGATGGCTCAACCAGAGATTGACGGGGCACTTGTCGGTGGTGCAAGCCTTGATGTAGAATCATTTGTCAAGATAGCAAGATATACCCTGTAAGGGAATAAATTATGATTTTGCCGAATACATAAAAAAAGGGATGTAATTTTTTTGATGACAAATAAACTTGTTGAACAGTTATCTATAGTTACAGACTCAAAAATAGTTCTTGTAGTTATTGATGGTCTGTCTGGTATCCCAAATGAATCTGGCAGGACAGAACTTGAAACAGCAAATATTCCAAACCTTGATGCTCTGGCAAGGGATTCTACTTGTGGCGTAACAGATCCTATAGCTCCTGGGATAACACCTGGCAGTGGACCAGCACATCTGTCATTGTTTGGCTATAATCCGCTTGAATATAAAATAGGCAGGGGTTTGCTTGAGGCATTGGGGATTGATTTTCCACTTGAATATGGTGATCTGGCTGTCCGAGGCAATCTGGCTACCATGGATAAGAATGGACGGATCACTGATAGACGGGCAGGACGAATCTCTACAGAAGCAACTATTCAGGTCTGTAAGCTATTAGAAGGCATAGAGATAAATGGTGTAAAGGTATTTATTAAGCCTGTTAAAGAGCATCGTGTGGCTATAATCTTTCGAGGTAATGGATTGGATGATGCCCTTTCTGAGACAGATCCGCAAAGGGAAGGACTTGCGCCATTACCTGTAAAACCACTTGGTCCATTAGCTGCTTCCACTGCGGGTATTGTGACTAAATTCATCGAAGAGGTCAAAAAAAGATTGGCAAGCTCTCATCCAGCTAATATGATCCTGTTAAGGGGATTTGCCAAACAACAGAAATTGCCATCATTCCATGAAAGATACAAACTAAGGGCAGCAGCTATTGCCAGCTATCCCATGTACCGTGGGTTGGCAAGGTTGGCTGGTATGGAAATCTTACCTGTTGGGGAGAGGTTGAGTGATGAATTTGAGTGCTTGAGGCAAAATTTTGATAAATATGATTTCTTTTATCTTCATGTAAAATATACAGACAGTGCTGGTGAGGATGGAAATTTTGAGAAAAAGGTTGCTGTTCTGGAGGATGTGGATGCTTATATCCATGGTCTGTTAGAATTAAATCCAAATGTATTGATTGTTACTGGTGACCATTCTACCCCAGCAGTATTAAAGGGTCATAGCTGGCATCCGGTACCTATTCTTATTCATGGTAAATATACAGGTAAGGATGATGTGGTACAGTTTTCAGAAAAAGAATGTGCTAAAGGTGGAATTGGAAGGATACCAGCCATGCAGGTCATGTCTCTGGCAATGGCAAATGCTTTGAAATTAACAAAATATGGAGCGTAAAAAAGGAGGTTCGTTATGGCTACGATTTTATTGATTATCTTACACTATACCCTTTGTGCAATGTTGATTCTTATCATACTTTTGCAAGCTGGCAAGGGTGGTGGATTGGCATCTGCCTTTGGTGGTGGTGCATCTGAGACTATTTGGGGTACAAGACGAGGAAATATCATGACTCGTATCACAGCTGGCGGTGTAACTCTTTTCATGATTGCATCCCTGCTTCTGGCAATCATCCTGCCCAAGCAGGTATCAGTGGCACAACGCAAAGGAATGTTGTCCGCACCACCGGCCCAACAACAAGCTGCCCCTGCACAACAACAGACTCAGCCAGCACCGGTTAAGTAAGGAATAACCGTTCCCGGGGGCATGAAGGCTGTCATTCCCGCCCCCGTTTCCACGAGGGTAAACTCCGGCGGGAATCCAGAGTTATGCCAAATTGTTGCGACCCGTGCAATCGGAATTAACCACAAAGGCACAAAGGTATACAGTAACTATTTGTAGCTATATTGGACGGAAAAACTACGAAATACGCGAAAAACAGCGAAAATTAATAATCAGAAGGAATTTGTGAATCAGAATTTTTCGCGTTTTTTTGCGTTTTTCGCAAGTTATCTCTTGATAGCTGAGTAGTTACCCTGGCTCCTAATATTCATCAGGCAACCCTTCTATCTGTTCATACGAAAACACAGGACCATCCTTGCAAACATAGATATTCCCGATATTACACCGGCCGCATTTTCCAAGACCACACTTCATCTTCATCTCAAGTGTAGTCACAATATTGTCATTTGTAAACCCTAATTCTGATAAAGCCTTTAAGGTAAACTTTATCATGATTGGCGGACCGCAGATGATAGCCACTGTATTTTCTGCTGCAGGATTCATTTCCTTCAAGATAGTCGGAATCAGTCCCACCCTATGCTTCCACTCATCATTGCCCCTATCAACAGTTAAAGCTACTTCCACATTATCACTATTCTGCCACTCTACGATTTTATCCTTATAGCAAATATCCATGGGGCTTCTTGCCCCGTAGAGTATGGTAATCTTGCCATAATCATTTCTTGTATCCATGCTGTATTCAATAGAGGAACGCAATGCCGCAATGCCTATTCCACCAGCTACAAACAATAGATTTTTGCTCCCAAACTCCTCAAATGGAAACCAATTCCCATAAGGACCCCTGATACCAACTGTATCACCTACCTCTAATTCATGAATAGCCTCTGTCACAAGCCCAACCTTTCTGATGCTGCACTCAACGAATTCTTTTCGAGTCTGTGGATTGGCAAAGGTAAAAACTGCCTCCCCAACCCCAAAAATTGACAGGATGAGAAATTGTCCTGCCTTCCATGTGAAATTTTCCCGTAGCTTGAGTTCAACAAACTCAAACCTGAAACTTTTGACATCCTGGGTTTCTTCCTTTATCTCTACAACCTTGGCAATATGGGGCAAATAAATATTTGTATTTTGCATTTTTATTTCACCTCTTCCAGAACCTTTCTGACATCAACCCCTGCCGGACAATATTTTATACACCGACCACAACCAGTACAAAGCTCCTCATTGAAATTATCCACATGGTATTTGAATTTATGCATCATCCGCTGTCTGAATCTTCTTTTTGGATCAAGTCTTGGGTTAGCCCCGCCAGCCATTCTGGTAAATATTTCAGACATACAGGTATCCCATGTTCGATTCCTTTCACCACAAGTATAATCAAATTCCTTTTCTGTTATATCAAAGCAATAGCAGGTAGGACAGACAAAGGTACAAACCCCACATTTCAGACATGGCAGATGAACTGTGTCCCAGTAAGGGGACTCAAAGGAATCATCCAGCCTTTGCTTAATTACCCCCATGTTTATTTTTTCCGGCATTCTGTTTTCATTTTTTTCGGCAATATCTTCTGTGGTCTGATAAAAGTATGACTGGTAATCTTCTACTATCTTTTTACCTTTGTCTGTGACCACATCCACCAGATAGATATCCTTTATTAAGGTTAATAATAAATCACTACCAACCGTGCTATCCGGCCCCCCATCCTTAAATGAGGTACAAAAGCAAGTTGTCTCAGGCTGTCCACAAGAGATGGAAATAACTGCTGTATTATCTCTTTTTCTGAAATAATACTCATCCCTATAGTTGTCCCAATCGAACAATGTATCCAACAAGCTAAATCCCCTCGCATCACAGGGTCTGCATCCAAAAATGATGGTTTTTTTTACCATATCTTCTTCTATTAATCCAACCGCATCTGCCCTCTTCTTAATATCGAATAATCTCTCTGACTGTGAGTAAATTAGACCCTTTGCCGTTGTATTTGTGAGCAACACCTCGCTGTCATACTCACTAAAGGAGGCTATTGAACCATACAGAGTGGTGGTTTTATTTACCCTTTTGGGGGAATAGACAAGGTAATTTTTGATTAACTCGTCGATCAATACTTTTAGATTGTTTATGGTATACTGCATATTTATTTTATTTCCTCCTGTTATTTTAAGGACAAAATCGGAAAGCAATAGTCTCAATCGCAATATCAATCTGTGAGGGGTCAGGGAGGCATGGGGTCAACCTTGAAAGCAGAATTAACACTCTTGTGTCGCGTCAACTTTCCAGTGTCATGTAGAGTATAAATATGCACAAATAGTAACTACTCAAGCTTAAAGAGATAACTTGCGAAAATCGCAAAAAAACCGTGAAAAATTCTGATTCACAAATTCCTTCTGATTATTAATTTTCGTGGTCTTTCGCGTATTTCGTAGTTTTTTCCGTCCAATAGAGCTACAAATAGTTACTGTATACCTTTGTGCCTTTGTGGTAAATTCCTTTACCTGAGTAGTTACCCTTTTTTCTTTCCATTCGTGCCATTTGTGGCTAATTTAACAAAGTCAACTTAACAATAGTTTAATAAAGACTGAACCTTATCTTTATCTCCTCGCACGATTTGTATAAGGACATTTTCTAATATATCAGCAGGGGATTGCTCTACAAAAGAAATTAAGCCTTCCATTTCTCTACCCCATTTTTCTATCAGGACATTCCGCACCATCCACACTAATTCGTTATGCCTTCCCTTCTCAATTCCCTTCTCAATTCCCTTCTCAATTCCCTTCTCAATTCCCTTCTCAATTCCAATTTCCATTCCCTTTTTCATCCCAATTCTCTCTACACTTGTAACATATGGCATTTTCTGCACCTCCTCTAATTCCTTTATTTCTTCCCATATTAGTTCTTCTTCTTCATCGTTTAGTTGCAAAACCCAATCAATGAACTCAAACAATCTCCGTATCTCATCTTTCCCATAGCCTCTATCATACAACTTCCTTATCAGATACAACTTGGTATTAAACTTTTCACCTTTTCTCTTCGCCCTTTCTTTTTCTTGAGATGCTAAAACCACCATGGCTATTGGATTAGAATCTTGCTCTAATCCTTCTTTATCATAATCCATCAACCTGAAAGAAAGATACCTGAATTCTACCCCACTACCATAGGATTTAAGCTCGTATTTCCCATCTTCTTTGTCTTTTTCTAAACCAGTCAATATGGCCATACTCACTATTCTCTTGCCATATCTGTCAAATATCCGATAGAAATATCTAAACATCCGAAGGGAAAACTCTTTGTCAGGCTGTCCTTGAACCTCTATATGAACCAGAATCCATTGTTCATTTCCATCCTTGAGATAAACCTTAGCTAATTTGTCTACATATTTTGCACCCTTTACGCTGATCATGGACAATTGTTCCATTTCCTTATCTAAGAAATCAATTCCCTTTGACAAATCTACGGTTTTATAAAGCTCAGGAACAAAGAAACATAAAAGTTGTGGGAAGAACCGTTCTATAATTTTCTTCCATGCTTCATCGAAATATGCCCAGTATCTATTTTGATTTGTCATAGTTTCCCTTTTTCTTGTAAAAATACTTTGTAACCGTTCACACTCCTTTGGAAGAGATTAAAGTCTTGGTGGCAAATTTCCGATAGTAATCATATGAACAAGGACAACAAGAACATTGTATACGAACAAGAACTTTTAACGATTATTGCAGAACTGCAATAATATATTGTCCAATTGGAAACTGAGATAGCAAAACTTCGCAAGAATTCTTCTACTTCTTCCAAGCCACCATCCAGCGACATCGTGAAACCACCTAAAATCCCCCAGACAAACACAACAACAGAGAAATGTAAAAAGGGTACTCAACTTGGTTACCCAAAATTCATGAGTTCAAAAAATAAGTTTAACAGTATCAATTGGTTACAGATTGCAAAGTCTCATTTTGGCACTACAAATTTGATCAGCAAATGCGTAACT
>MNYI01000166.1:4336-11426 GCA_001873945.1 Candidatus Desantisbacteria bacterium CG2_30_40_21 | reverse complement strand
TACACTATTGCTCACCTTGCGTGCCATTGCTCTCCTTGATTATTCCTTACTTGAGTATATTTTTTCTTGACTCCTTAATCGTTCACAGGAGCACGAAGATTGTCCTTCTTGCGACTGTCATTTAGAGGGTGTGAACGGTTACAAATCATCTTATCAGAGGCAGGTGTTTATATTTATGGTTGAATTATTGAAAACAGTAAATCAAGCGGAACAAGAGGGGCAGCAGCTTGTGGCTGAAACTCATAAAGAGGCACAAAGGATGCTGATTGAGGCAGAGGCAAAAAAACAAGAATTAAATGATGGGGTTAAAAAACAAATTCAGGAAATAGAAAAGAAATGTATGGAAACCGTAAAGGTTGAGACAGAAAGCCATATATCTGCCTTAAAACAGGAGAATGAGAGGCTGATTCAGGAGATACAAGGGAAAGCCGCAAAAAATATGGATGCAGCTGTAAAATTTATTATTGGAAAAATTAGGGGATGAGAATTGCTGTGTTTTGAAGGTAATGTGGGTGCAGATTTTCCTATGGACATCGAAATCGGCAAAATCAAAGGTGATAATCAAAGAGGTTATTCATGGCACGATTAACAGAGCAGGAACAACAAGAGGTTATTCGCTATATCGAAGCCAACAAGCCCCTGCCAGATAAGTTTCGCTTTCTGCTCTTTGAAGAGAAACGGGAGGTGGAATTGGTCTGGAACGATAAGACAAGCGAGGTCTGCAATATCGTGTTGCCATTTCAGATTATCGAGCAGGTGGATGAACCGCGGGCTGAACGCTCGCAAATGAGTTTGTTCGATCTGAACCTCAATTGTAGGTGCTCATTTGATATCCGCGGGTCGGTGGATTTCGATTTTGAAAGCAATCGCGAAATTATCCGCGTGAAGAACGAAGACAGCGGCGAATGGGAAGAACACTGGACAGGGGATTATATCTTTGAAAACGAGTGGCAAACCTTCCGCACCAAGAAAGACCGCTCGCTGGAACTTGTCAGCGTCTTTCACGAATGCGAGTCGGGGCGGCCTGCCTGCCGCGACGCTCGCGGCGCAGGCAGGCGCAAGCTGGCAGTTAAGGTGGTGGATATTTTTGGTAATGATACCATGACAATAGTAGAGGTAAATGTAGGAGGTAAAAAATAATGGCGAAGATCAAAGTTAAAGGCACTGAGATATCTGTTATTACGCTTAACAATAACGACTATATTTCCCTAACAGACATGCTTAAAGCCAAAGATGGCGATTTTTTTATTTCTGACTGGTTACGCAACAGAAATACTATTGAATTTCTCGGTATTTGGGAAAGAATTTATAATCATAATTTTAATTATGGCGAATTTGCCATAATTAAAAGTCAGGCGGGCTTAAACAGTTATAAGCTCAGTGTTAAAGAGTGGACTGAAAAAACAAATGCTATTGGATTAAAGGCTACAGCAGGGAGATACGGCGGTACTTACGCACATAAAGACATAGCTTTTGAATTTGGTATGTGGATCAGTGCTGAATTTAAAATTTATCTCATCAAAGAGTTCCAGCGACTAAAGGACGAAGAGCATAAGTTGCTTGGATGGGATATTCGTCGGAATCTGACCAAAATTAACTATCGAATTCATACTGATGCTATCAAAGAGAACCTTATACCGCCGGAGCTAACTTTACAACAGACAAGCCTGATTTACGCCTCGGAAGCGGATGTCCTGAACATGGCTTTATTTGGCATGACCGCGAAGGAGTGGCGAGATAGTCATCCGGACAACAAAGGCAATATTCGAGACTACGCAAATGTGTCACAACTTGTTTGTCTCTCTAATCTGGAAAATCTAAATGCCCTTTTCATTCAGGAAAAGAGACTACAGGCAGAACGGCTTTGCAGGTTGAACCAAATTGCAATCCAACAGATGAAAATTCTGACGAATGACACAGGAATCAAACACCTTGAAGTGGAGGACAAATAATGGCATTGCATCCAAACTTCCCTGATTCGCCTTATATTATCCTCGATCCGGAAATCCGCTGGTTTCCTGCGGACGAAGCCCTGCGCGACACCAGTATGGATAAGCTGATGTCGCCGCTGGTGCCACAACTGCGCCGGAAGGTTAAGGAGTGGCGGGAGAGCGGATATGTGAGGGCAACGGACACAAGCAAGAGCCTGCTCAACTGGTGGTTCAAAACTTCGCATCTTTTGCTACGAGCCGATGGCGTAATGAACGAGTTCCAATATTACTTTGCCCAGCGTGAGGCGTTGGAGACGATTATACTCAAGTGGGGCATAAATTGCGATTTTTTCGGTGAGGATTAATCAAGGAGAGCAAGGCGTGAAGGTGAGCAATAGTGTACTATTGCGAACCTGAACAACACAGCTATCGTTGATTAAGACCAGCGAAAAACGCAATTTATGCCCCACTTGAGTATATCTATCTGCATGATGTGGTGGGCGTGCAGGATAAGTACGACCTGATGCGATTTGATAGTTCTGACGCCATTTCTACTGGCATGTTTGACGAGACCTGGCGGCGCTTTGTGATTAAAATGGCGACCGGCACAGGCAAGACGAAGGTGCTGAGTCTCGTTCTGGCCTGGAGTTTTTACCACAAGTTGTATGAGCCGGAGTCGCAGCTTGCGCGCAACTTTCTGGTGATCGCCCCCAACATCATCGTGCTGGATCGCATCTACAAGGATTTTCAGGGCCTACGCATCTTTTTGAAAGACGACCCGGTCTTGCCCGACAACGGTGTGGGCGGACGCAATCCGTGTCTCTGTGGTGAGTAGTTACGAAAAAAACATAACTATTATGCCTACTAAATAATTACGACAGGGGTACCATTATGGCTATTAGTCAAATGAAAAAATTTCAGCTTTCAGGATATTATCCACTAAGAGAAAGGGTAATTGATACTATGATGAGCTTAGGTTGTGTCCATATCGAAAATGCCCGGGATGAAATGAAGGAGGAAAAATCGGGTTCGATGCTTCAACCAACCCCTAACTCCTTAAGTGAAATAGGCATTCAAACAAACGATCTTGAAGAAAGTTTGAGCCAATTAGAATATATTATCAATTTTACAGCCAGCTCTCTGGAGGGGCAGAAGGGCTTATTAGCCATGCTTTCTCCTGCTGAATTAATGATGACATCTCAGGAAATAGAGAATATCAGACAAAAAACAGATATCAGCCAGCTCTATTCTCAATGTCTGGAGCTGGAAAACAGGATGATGGGTCTGCAATTGGAAAAATCTAAAAAGCAGGATCTATTGGTTGAACTGTCTCCATGGCAGAATTTGGATGCTGGCTTGCAGAATTTACAGGATATGTCCATGGTTACAAGCCAGCTAATTATAGCCAAAAAAGGGGTGTTGCCTGAGATTCAGAAAGAGATTAGTAAATTAACAACAGGCTTTGAGCTACAGGTAATACGAAAAAGCAATACTATGGACTATCTTTTTTTGCTGATGTTAAAGGAGGATGCCTCCAAAATTCTTGCCATTCTTAATCATTATGGGTGTAAACTAATCAGGTTTGAGGGTATTGCCGGCAAACCAGCTGAGGTGATGCGACAGATACAGGTAGAAATTTCTACAATAGATGAAGAATATGTTAGCATAAAGAAGGAATGCAGGAATTTTACTAAGAATGAACGGGACAAAGCCCTTGTTTTGTATGACCTTGTCTTTGAGAATATCCAAAAAGGACAGATACAGGCTAAATTTGCCCATACCAGAGAAGTCTTTTTTATTAAGGGTTGGATTCGAGCAAAAGATGAGATATTTATTAAAAGAGAAATAGAGAAAATATCACCAGAATTAGAGATTGTTACCCTTCCTTGTTTGAAGGATGACTGCCCCCCAATTGCCTTAGAAAATAATGCTTGTGTTTCTCCTTTTGAGTTTGTGACAACACTTTATGGTAGGCCTCATTACCGTGAATTCGACCCAACGCCATTTCTTGCCCCATTCTTTGTTATATTTTTTGGGTGTTGCATTACAGATGCAGGTTATGGGATGATATTAACAGCCATTTCCCTCTTTATCCTGAAAAAATTTAAGCCAACAGGGGGGGGGGCAAGATTAGTCAAGATGCTATTATGGTGTGGCATCTCCACAATAGCTATTGGGGCAATAACTGGCGGCTGGTTTGGGATTGAGATGTCTGTTTTGCCTCAACTGTTTCAAAAAATAGTTATTATTAATCCTATAGAAAATCCTCTTGATATGTTGAAGTTGGCTCTGGGGCTTGGAATTATCCAGATATTTACAGGCATTACGATTAAAGCATGTAGCAATATTCGTGACAAAATGTTCTTAAATGTCTTATTGGATCAGGTATCATGGCTCGTTTTTCTTATTTTTCTTTTACCCATGGGCTATAGCTTTATTTTGGGTGGCAAGGTGTCTCCGGAGATAGCCGCAGTGGCAGGTAAAGGGGCATCTATTATGGCCATTGTCCTTATCCTTACTCAAGGCAGGGCAAATAAGGGAATCCTTGGTAAGCTGTTTGGTGGGGTTATCAGCCTGTATAATGTGGTTGGCTATTTTGGTGATGTGCTTTCTTATGCTCGATTGCTTGCCCTGGGGCTGGCTACAAGTGCAATTGCCATGACCATTAATGGGGTGGCAAAAATGACTACAGAGATACCATACCTCGGTTTCGTTCTGGCCGGGCTTATTCTTATCGGTGGGCATACCTTTAATATTGTTATAAATACCCTCAGCGGGTTTGTGCATTCAAGCAGATTGCAATTCTTAGAATATTTCTCGAAATTTTTCGAGGGTGGAGGGAAGGAATTTCAGCCGTTTGGAAGAAAGAATAAATATATATACTCAAGTGGGGCATAAATTATCAGGAGTCTTAGAAATAGTAATACGGCTCAATTCCCCCTTCCAACAAATCTCTGTATTCTTACCAATGCCTCTTCAATATTTTCCAGAGAAGTGGCATATGAACATCGGATATAGCCGCTGCCACAATCACCAAACACATTTCCCGGGACAACAGCTACCTTTTCTTCAAAAAGCAACTTTTCCGCAAAATCCTCAGAGCTCAAGCCTGTAGATGTTATAGAAGGAAAAGCGTAGAAAGCACCCTCTGGCATAAAACAGTCTAGTCCTATTCTGTTAAATCCATTAACGATTAATCTTCGGCGACGGTTGTATTCATCCCGCATCTTTTCCATCTGTGCCTTTCCATTTTTAAGTGCCTCTACAGCTGCCATCTGGCTGACAATAGACGCACAAAGCATACTGTATTGATGAATCTTGCACATTGCGGAAATAATATCCTTGTGCCCGGCTGCATATCCAACCCGCCAGCCGGTCATGGCGTATGCCTTGGAAAAACCATCCAGAAGAATAGTCCTGTCCCTCATCCCCGGCAAAGAGGCAATGGATGTAAATGGTTGATCATAGGTAAGAAGTCCATATATTTCATCTGAGATAACCAATAGATTATGTTTTTTTATTACCTTTGAAATACCTATGAGTTCATCTCTGTTTAATGCTGTGCCAGTGGGATTGGATGGATAGGAAATGAGGAGAGCCTTTGTTTTTGGCGAGATGGCAGTCTCTATCTGGTCAGGTGTAACCTTAAACCCTGTATCCATGGTAGGAATAATTACAGGGACACCACCAGCAAGAATAGTGCATGATTTGTACGAAACATAGCAGGGCTCAGGAATGATGATTTCATCCCCTGGATTAATAATTGCCCTCAATATCAGGTCAAGTGCCTCACTCACACCAACCGTAACAAGTATTTCGTCCTCCTGAGAATAGGTAAGATTATAATCATAGTAAAGCCTTTTGCTGATTGCCTCACGAAGCTGGGGTGAACCAGCATTTGATGTATACGATGTATATCCCCGCTCAATAGCATAAACAGCTGCCTCACGGATATGCCATGGTGTAACAAAATCAGGCTCTCCCACTCCAAGTGAGACAACCCCCTCCATTGTTGCAATCAAGTCAAAGAATTGCCGTATCCCAGAGGGTGGGATGGTATTAACTTTGTGTGAAATAAAATCTTTCATGGTTATAACTCCCTGGAGTGCCAAAGCTTTCCGATATAAATTACAGTGTCATCGCCAGCCTTTTATCCATTGTTTCTTCCTCAATGATTTTGCCATCGAGCTTATATTTTTTGAGTAAAAAGTGTGTGCCTGTGCTTTGGATATGAGGCAGGGGAGACAATTTTTCAGCTACAAAATAAGCCAATTCCTTCATGCTTTTCCCCTCTACAACCACAGCAAAATCATAATCCCCAGCCATAAGATACATGGAATGAACCTCTGGAAAGTTGTATATCCTTTTGGCAATGGCGTCAAATCCAGTATTCTTTTTAGGGATCACTCTGACCTCGATAAAGGCATAAACCTTTTCCTCATCCGTTTTTTCCCAATCAATAATCGTTTTATACTGAAGAATAATCTCTTTTTTTTCAAGATTCTCGACCCTTGATTTCACATCTTCCTCATCTAAAGCAATCATAAGGGCAATCTTTGCCAGAGGAATCTTGGCATCCTTCTCCAATATCTCTAATATTTCCCTATCCTTTGTGTCCATTTTTTACCTCCTGATATTCGTAGTAACCCCATTCATGGGGTTGTGGGTGGGGGTTTCCTTACCCACCAGCAGGAACATTGCCGTTGTAGGAAGCAAAGAACCGCATGGATGCGGTCACTACAAACCCCTACCATTTCATATACGGCTTTTCCGTCCTTGTCCTTTCAATCAGATCTTTCGCCTTCCCCCTTGAGTCACAGACAAAGATAATATTTTTCCCCATCCATTGAAACCTGTAAAAAACTCTGACAATAAGCACAATATCTCCAGAATTTACCTTTATTATATTTGAGGTTACACCATTTTTTTCAAGAAACTTTCTGGCATCCTCAGAGTCTTTTACACATTTTACAGCTATAATTTCATGCTTTTTTACGCCAGGGAGATCTCGGGCATAGCTTGAAACATTCTTTTTAGCCCTGAAAATTTGCTTTGACTCTACTTTAGAACAAGCAGAGAAAAAAGTAAGCAATATTATCAGGACAATTAACCGTTGTATCATTATTATCTCTCCATGGGAAAATGGGGACAGCACCCTT
>MNYI01000166.1:0-4252 GCA_001873945.1 Candidatus Desantisbacteria bacterium CG2_30_40_21 | reverse complement strand
CCCCATTTTCCCGGCGCTGTCCCCATTTTCCCAAGGGCGCTGTCCCCATTTTCCCCCCATTTTCCCCATATTTCTCATCAGCAATATAATATCACAATTATATCAAAAAATCAAGTAAAATGTTGACAAAAAATATTGGAAAACCAGGGGCAACGACAATACTGTCCGGCACGATTCTTGCTTGTAATTTTGGGTATTAACCTAAAATGGGGAAAAATATGGTGCTGTCCCCGTTTTTCCCTAAATGAGAATTGCGGGACACGACACTACAGCATATCACCTGGATCCATATCCAGAACAACATCCACCCCATTTGGCAAGGATAATTCCTGAATGCTTTTTAATGCTAACTGACGCATTTGCTGTATTTTTGAGGACTTAAGAAGGATGTGATAGCGATAATATCCCTGTATCTTTGATAAGGAGCAGGGAGCTGGTCCAAGAATAAGAATATCATTATCTGGATTATTCATCTTGAGTTGACCGGCTACCATCATAGAGATTTGACAAGATTGGTCTTGATTCTTTCCACGAATAAGGATGTTCATCAGGCGGGTAAATGGTGGGTAGCGAAGTTGTTGCCGAAATTCTATTTCTTGATTGTAAAACCCCTGATAGTCATGCTTTTCAGCGGCATGGATGCTGTAGTGTTGTGGAGAATATGTCTGAATAATTACCTCGCCTGGAATCTGTCCTCTACCTGCCCTGCCTGCTACTTGAGTCAGCAGGCTAAAGGTCTTCTCGCAGCTTCTGAAATCAGGTATATTCAGCCCAACATCGCTTGAGACAACGCCAACAAGGGTAACAAGAGGAAAATCATGTCCCTTGGCAATCATTTGTGTGCCAACCAGAATATCTAATTTTCCTGTCCTGAAGTTATTTAATATGTATTCATATGACCCTTTTGTTGAGGTTGTATCTACATCCATTCGGGCAATTTCTGCCTTTGGGAATAATCGATGAAGCTCTTCAACCACCTTTTGCGTACCAATGCCAGAGTATCGAATATCCTCACCATGACATTTTGGGCAAGATTGTGGGGCAGGTTGAGAATAATCACAATAGTGGCACTTGAGCTTTTTATCAGTAAGGTGATAGGTCAGGGTAATCTCGCAATTTGGACATTTCATAATATCCCCACAACCCCTGCATTGAATAAATGGGGCAAACCCACGGCGATTAAGGAAAATCATTACCTGTTGTTTATCCTTAACCCGTTGAGCAATGGCTTGTTGCAGTCTGGCACTAAAAATCCCTTTTTCTTCCCTCATGTCTATTATCTCTACCATTGGCATTGGTCTGTCATCCACACGAACAGGAAGGGCTAAATAATGATATTTTCCTGTTTTGGCGTTATAAAAAGATTCCATGGCTGGGGTGGCACTGCCAAGAATAATCGTAGCATTTGTATATTTTGCCCGCATTACCGCTACATCACGGGCATGGTATCTGGGGGCAGGATCAAATTGTTTATAAGATGAATCATGTTCTTCATCAACAATTATCAACCCAAGCCTGCTTAAAGGGGCAAAGACAGCCGACCGTGCCCCAATAACAATCTCTGCCTCTTCCTTTAACACCCTTTGCCACTCATCATACCTCTCGCCATCAGAAAGCCCGCTATGTAATACAGCTACCCTCTGTCCAAATCTTGAGACAAACCGTTCCACTGTCTGTGGGGTCAGGGAAATTTCTGGAACAAGCACAAGACTCGTTTTGCCAATAGCCAATACCTGCTCAATTGCCTGAAGATAAACCTCTGTCTTTCCGCTTCCTGTTACACCATGAAGCAAAAAAACACCAAATTCTTCTGCCTTAATATTTGCAGATATGGACTGAAAAGCCATTGTTTGATGTGGGGTAGAGGAATAAGGGGATGGGCATGGAGGGGATAAATGCTTGTGCGGACACCGATATTCCTGTTGGTAGCAAATGGTCAGGAAACCATGCTTGATAAGGGTATTTATCGGGGATTGGCTCACGCTAATGCGATCCATGACTTCTTTTAAGGGCATATCACCAACAGATTTTAATAACCCTATTATTTCAACCTGTGCTTTGGATAATTTTACACCATCAGTCTCTGCTGATAAATTCAGCCGTAGCATCTTCACCATTTTAGTCCGAAGTTGAGAATTATAAGGCACTGCTGCTGCTAACACCTGTCCCCAGCTTGAAAGGTAATAGGTGGCTATCCATTTGGTAAGCTGCATTAATTCTGAGGAAATAACCACCTGTTCATCTATAACCTCAATAATATCCTTTAGCTGATAATCAACGGGGCAAGGCTTGGATATGCCAACAATATAGCCAACCGCATGCCTTTTCCTTCCAAATGGTGCCATGACTCTTTTGCCAACAGCCACCTTGTCTCTTAAATTATCAGGCACTGTGTAGGTAAATATCCTGTCAATGGGTAGGTTAAATACAATATTAAGGAACATATAGATTATCATCCTTTTATGCCCCACTTGAGTATACATTATTTTATTCTTATCGGTATACCAGCAATTACAGCATACACCTCTTTGGCAACATTGCTAATAAGTTGATTGGTCTCCCCCAGAATATCAGTAAATACCCTTGCCAATCTATTTGGAGAGATACCACCAAGCCCAACCTCATTTGAGACAATAATAATATCATTGTTTATTTCCCTTAAAGTCTCAATCAATTCCATCATCTTTTTACAAATATCCTCATAGCTCATCCCATCTAATAACAGATTTGATACCAAAAATGTCAAACACTCTATCAATATAACATTATCATCAGGAATAGTCAACAAAACCTTAGCCACATCCCTTGACTCTTCAATCACCATCCACTCTTTTGGTCTGGATGCCTTGTGCTTTTCCACCCTTTCTGTAGTTTCATCATCCAAGGGAACACAAGTAGCAATATAAGCTACCCTTTTATTTTTTTCCTTAGCAATCTGGCAGGCAAATCTACTCTTTCCAGAACGGATACCGCCAATGATAAAGGTGATCACAAGACAATACCTCCGGTTATAATTCACCACGGAGACACAGAGACACAGAAGAAGAATAAGAGTATTCATAGACAGTCACACAACGGGAAACAACCCTATGAATATCTATACTTCGTTATATCTCCGTGCCTCTGTGTCTCCGTGGTGAATTTCTGCTCTTTGCTTTCGTAATCTCTCCACCACATCCATTGAAACCCTTACAGTTCCCATCATTATTTGCCCCCTGGCTGTACCGTGACAATCCGATCCACCGGTAACCAATAATCTATGCTTTTTTGCCAATTTTTCATAATGACTCCATATCGGCAAGGGATGTGCAGGGTGATAAGCCTCAATTCCTTTGATACCCAACCTAACCAATTCAGGAATAATCTCATCACAACCAGAAACCCCTGGATGTGCCAGAACCGGTACACCGCCTGCCTCCCGGATTATCCTTATTGCCTCCTCGGGCTGAATACTTACCCTTTTCACACAACATGGCTTATCATGTCCAAGATATAGATTAAAAGCCTCCTGTACAGAGTCAACAATATTTTCCTCACGAAGAACAGTGGCAAGATGAATACGGCCAACCGATCCCTTGCCTGCCACCTGAAACACCCTTTGACTATCAATTTTTATATTTAGAGAGGCAAGCCGTTCAACCATATTATATATTCGTGATATTCTTGCCCTTCTGAAAGCCTCTAATCTTTCATTAAAGCGTAAATTATCTATATCAATAAAATACCCTAAGATATGGATCTCATGCCGTTGAGTAACAGCATTCAACTCAATACCGGGGATAACCTCTATTAAGTTAGAAGCATACCCCATGGCTTCCCTGACACCATCAATCGTATCATGATCACAAATAGATATTGCCTTTAGCCCCATTCCCTTTGCACATGTAACCACCTCATACGGAGAAAGCGTAGAATCTGAAAACAATGTATGAATATGTAAGTCTGCATCCACTTTTTTTAATCTCCCCGAATTTTATAATTCCTGCTGATTACTGATAATGCTTGTTTCTTTGTAACTACTCAGCTATCAAGAGATAACTACGAATCGACAGGATCCTTCTTCTCCTTGTCATTCTGGCTTGTCCAGAATCCTTCTTCTTATCCGATCACATCTGTCGTACTCAACAAAGAAGGATTCCCGACAAGCGGGAATGACAGATCACAAAGGGCATGGACTTCTTGTCTATTCTGGCTTAGCCTGTCCCTGCCTGTCAAGAATCGACAGGATCCTTCTTCTCCTTGTCATTCTGGC
>MNYI01000173.1 GCA_001873945.1 Candidatus Desantisbacteria bacterium CG2_30_40_21 | reverse complement strand
CAATAACCTTGGTTTATCCTGTTCACCAAGATTCTCTAAGGGAATTTCTAAGCAACCCAAGTCGAAAGCAGTTTTAACATCCCGGCCAAATCCCAGAATAAATAGGGACAGCGACCATTTATTTAGTTTTTACAGGGCATTCTTCTATAATTTTCCCATTAATTCTCGTCCACCTAATTCTTCTAATTTTATCACAAACCCTTCGATTCCCACAGGTCATCCTGTCTATAGTACAAATTTTAATCCGCTCTATTATCTCCTTTTCTTTAACCATAAATAGATATTTACTCCAATCCAATATCTCCTTAACAAAAATAGTCGCTGTCCCTATTTATTCCAAAACAATAAATTTTGTATAATTTTTAGCTGTATAATGTTACTTTTTGCATGTTATACAAAAACAGGATAAGTACACATGATTAATATCACAACGGAGACATTGTTCCAATATAGTTCAAAACATGTGTTGAGCCTATCGGGAAATATATCCAAAACTTGAACCAACAGGTGATGATAAAAGAACTCCATGTAAGAAAAAATCTAAAGATATTAGTCAAAAAAAAGGGGACTAAAAGAATATAAAAAAATTGCAAAGAAACATGCAGAACAATGGAAGGGTAGGGGGTTCATTGGAAGAGGAGATGACCGATACCCTGAAGGAGATAGAGGCACAGGCAAGGGAAACGGGTCTGGATATATACTCAGGCGACGGCATAAATTGTGAATTTTCGGTGTGAGGATTAATCAACGAGAGCAATGGCGCATGTAGGGGTAGACTTATGTGTCTACCCGTGTATCTCCCGAATAAATGGGCGAACACATATACTCAAGTGGGGCATAAATTACGATTTTATAATCGTTCAGGTAGTCTGGATGTCTGGAAAATGGGGACAGGGGAAATGGGGACAGCACCCTATTTTTCTTTTAAAAATAGGGTGCTGTCCCCATTTCCCCTGAACGATTACCAATTACACTTCTACACTCTCTTCTTCAACTTCAACTTCATCTTCATCTGGCTGAACGCCTGTCACTGCCACATCTACTCCCACTTTGAAGAGGGTTAGAGGAATATCCTCTGTTATTTCGCTTCGTTTACACTCAAATTCTACAGCTTGATGTATTTTTAGTCCTGTACCAGCAGGAACAAGTCGTCCGATAATCACATTTTCCTTTAATCCACTCAAGTCATCAGACATCCCGCAAAGAGCTGCCTCGGTCAGTACCCTTGTTGTTTCCTGGAATGATGCAGCTGAGATAAAGCTGTCTGTACCCAGAGAGGCTTTAGTTATACCAAGGAGGATTGGTCTTGATTTAGCCGGTTGACCACCCCTTGCGATGACAGCAGCATTCTTATCTGCAAAAACAAATTTGTCCACCTGTTCACCAAGCAGAAAATCTGTATCACCATAGTCAAGCACTTCTACCTTGCGAAGCATCTGTCTGATGATAACTTCAATATGTTTATCATTTATATCCACACCCTGAAGCCTGTATACCTCTTGAACCTCATTAACTAGATACTCTTGAAGGGCTCTATCTCCTTTAATCCGCAGGATATCATGTGGCTCTATTACACCATCTGTTAACGAATCACCAGCCCGAACAATGTCACCATCATGTACTTTCAGATGTTTACCCAAAGAAATATCATAATCTTTCACATCAGCAGTGGCATCATTAACAATACTAATGGTTCTCTTGCCTTCGCCTATTTCCTTAAATTTAACCATACCAGCAATTTCTGCTACAATAGCCACATTTTTTGGCTTTCTTGCCTCAAAGAGTTCTGCTACCCTTGGTAGTCCTCCGGTAATATCCTTTGTTTTTATCAATTCTTGAGGAAACTTAGCTAAAATTTCACCTGCTGAGATTTTAGCCCCGTCATTTACTGCCAATCGTGCCCCATTAGGAATGATATAATTGGCAACAGGTACCCCATCTGTATTTACTACCATTAGTGTGGGTTGAAGTTGTGTTTCCCTGTCTTCCATGATTTCCTTTCGATAGAGACCAGTATTAGCATCAAATATTTCGCAAAGTGTCCTGCCCTGGACAATCTCCTTATACCGTACTGTTCCTGAAATCTCTGACAGAATCAACTCATTATATGGATCAAACTCAGCAACCACTGTGTTTTTTGGAACAATACTCCCTATCTTTGGAAATATATGCGTTCCAGTTTTCACTGAAATAGATTTTTCACGAGCAACAATATAAATCTTTTCATCCCCAATTACCCTGATAATCCCTGATGTAGATGCAAGTAATGGCTTTATTCCTTGATTTTTATCCAACACATCAGCAATTTTATCTCCAATATTTACCCATACCCCATCAAAAACAACTGGAACAAAACCTGATTCCAGATCATATTCAGTCATTATCTTCCTTACAGTCAACTCCCCCTGTCTATAGGCAACACAAGAGCCATCCTCTAATTGAATAAGCCGTTTTGGCAAGTCAACCAGTTCTACAGCATAAGAAAACCTGATCTCTCTTTCCTCAACCTGACGATAAGCTGTACCACCGATATGGAATGTTCTCATAGTAAGCTGAGTGCCTGGTTCTCCGATACTTTGAGCAGCAACAATCCCCACAGCCTCTCCCATATCAATCAATTTGCCTGTAGCCAGGTTTCGACCATAACACTTGGCACATACACCCTTTCTTGCCTCACAAGTCAGAACCGTTCTTATCTGTATCCTTTCAATCTCTGCCTCTTCAATAGACGGAATTACTGACTCATCTATTTCCTCATTTGCCTTAACAATAACCTCTCCGGACATAGGATTAATGACATCCTCAAGGGTTACTCTTCCTAAGACTCTCTCTCCCAACGATTCAATTATCTCATCCCCTTCCATTAATGCCTCAATAGCCACCCCGTTCATTGTACCGCAATCATCTAAGGTAATAATCACATCCTGAGACACATCAACCAACCGACGGGTCAGGTATCCAGCATCAGCTGTTTTTAAGGCAGTATCTGCTAATCCCTTTCTTGCCCCATGGGTTGAGATAAAATACTCTAATATGGTTAACCCTTCCCGGAAATTGGATGTAATTGGAAGCTCTATTATTTCCCCTGAAGGCTTGGCCATCAACCCTCTCATCCCAGCCAACTGCCTTACCTGTTGTTTACTTCCACGGGCACCAGAATCAATCATCATATAAACAGGATTAAACCCATCCTGATCCCGACGCAATTTCTCAAACATGATATTAGAAATCTCTTCACCAGCAGTTGTCCAGAGATCAATGATCTTATTGTATCTCTCTTCATCTGTAATTACACCTAATTGATATTGTCCGATTATTTCCTCAACTATCTTTTTGTTTTTTGAAACAATCATTTCCTTTTCATCAGGCACCAGAATATCCGTCATCCCAATAGATACCCCATATTTGGTTGCATACTCAAATCCAGCATCCTTGATTGCATCTAATGCCTTAACCGTCCGATGAATACCATATTTCCGATAGACCTCAGCTACTATATTACTCAAGAGCTTTTTATCTATCTTTTCATTGACAAACTCCATATCTTCCGGCAGAATTCTATTAAAGACAATCCTTCCAACCGTAGTTTTTATCTTTTGCCCCTTGATTCTAACCAGAACTAAGGCATTCAACTTGATATACCCCTGATCATAAGCCATAAAAGCCTCATCAGGGGATGCAAAGAATTTACTCTCATCCTCTATTCCTTCCTTTGTCAAGCAATAAATACCCAGCACAATATCCTGGGTTGGGGTAGCAATAGGTTTACCATTTGCCGGAGAAAGCAGATTATAAGCAGCCAACATCAAGACCCTGCATTCAATCTGTGATTCTATTGAAAGTGGTATATGGACAGCCATCTGATCACCATCAAAGTCAGCATTAAATGCTGAGCAAACCAATGGATGTATCTTGAGAGCATCCCCTTCAACCAGAACAGGCTCAAACGACTGAATACCTGCCCGATGAAGTGTGGGGGCACGATTTAACATTATGGGATGACCGGCAATAACCTTTTCTAAAATATCCCATACCTCAACCCTTTCTTTTTCAACCATTCTTTTAGCATTCTTGATATTATGGGCAAAGCCATTTGCCACTAATTGCTTCATAATAAATGGCTTAAATAATTCTAACGCCATCTTTTTCGGCAATCCGCATTGATGAAGATTCAAGGTAGGCTCAACCACAATCACAGACCGTCCCGAATAATCTACTCGTTTACCAAGAAGATTTTGTCTGAATCTTCCCTGTTTACCTTTAAGCATGTCAGACAAAGACTTTAATGGTCTATTCCCTGACCCTCTTACCGGTCTTCCCCGACGGCCATTATCAAAGAGGGCATCCACTGCCTCCTGAAGCATTCTTTTTTCGTTACGAATAATGATCTCCGGTGCCCTTAGCTCCATTAATCGCTCTAATCTATTGTTTCTATTAATTACCCTGCGGTACAAATCATTTAAGTCTGATGTTGCAAACCGTCCACCATCTAATTGGACCATTGGCCTGAGCTCTGGTGGAATAATCGGGATAACATCTAAAATCATATACTCCGGCTTATTTTCTGAATGACAAAACGCCTCCATAATTTCCAGCCGTTTGACAATTCGTTTGCGTTTCTGCATGGAGGTCTCATCTCTCATACCCTTTCTCAACTCTTTGGCTGATTCATCTACATCAATCCTCTTTAATAACTCCTTGATAGCCTCAGCACCCATCCCTACCTTAAATTTATCCCCATACTTTTCACGATAGCTTCGATATTCATCCTCAGTAAGTACATCTCGTTCTGCCAGAGGGGTGTTGCCTGGATCCATAACGACATAACCCTCAAAATAAAGAACCAATTCTAAATTCTTTACAGTAACATCTAACAGTAGTGCCATTTGAGAGGGAACCCTCTTAAAATACCATATATGTGAAACAGGACAGACCAACTCAATATGCCCCATCCGATGTCTCCGAACCTCAGAGCGGGTAACCTCTACCCCACATCGGTCACAAATTACACCTTTATAGCGAATACTTTTATATTTGCCGCAAAAACATTCCCAGTCCTTGGTTGGTCCAAATATTTTCTCACAAAAAAGCCCATCCCTTTCTGGTCTAAAGGTTCTATAGTTGATTGTTTCTGGCTTCTTTACCTTGCCATGTGACCATGACTTGATATTATCAGGGGATGCCAACCCAATTGCTATAGAAGAAAAATTCATCATTCCTTCGCTTTTTTGTTCAAACAAAGAATCAAAGGTCACTTTTTGTTTTTTTTCTTGTATGTCAAATAATTCAACTGGTTCCAATCTCGTTCCTCCTAATTTTAACGGAAGACGGACATTCTTGTCCGCCATTTGGCTGGTTAGAAAACCCGCCCTCCATTTGTCGGTTTCCCCTACCCCATATCTGCCAAATCATGCATCTCTCTATCTCGCAACATTTTATCTGTTTCCTGTGACCGTCTTGTCTCAATCATGTTACTTATTTCTAATACCCTGTTCTTCTCATCCAATATCTTCACATCCAGACACAACCCTTGAAGCTCATGAACAAGCACATTGAATGATTCAGGAACCCCAGGGTTAGATGCATTTTCACCCTTAACAATTGACTCATATATCTTTGCCCGACCCATAATATCGTCTGATTTAACTGTCAGGAATTCTTGCAGGACATGGGATGCACCATAAGCCTCAAGTGCCCATACCTCCATTTCACCAAGCCGTTGTCCACCAAATTGAGCCTTTCCACCAAGTGGCTGTTGGGTAACCAATGAATATGGACCAATAGAACGGGCATGGATTTTATCCTCTACTAAGTGAGCTAATTTAAGGATATAAATATATCCAACCGTCACCTCTTGTTCAAATTTTTCCCCTGTTTTTCCATCATAAAGTGGCATTTTTCCATTTGCAGGAAGTCCAGCCCTGACCAATTCTTGTGCAATCTCAGCCTCAGTAGCCCCATCAAAAACAGGACACGCATATTTTACCCCCAGTTTTTGAGCTGCCCAGCCAAGATGTGTTTCCAATACCTGTCCAATATTCATTCGTGACGGCACAGAAAGGGAGTTTAATATTATATCCACAGGCGTACCATCTTCCATATACGGCATCTCTGCCTCTGGAACAATTTTGGCTATAACACCCTTGTTTCCATGCCTTCCAGCCATCTTATCACCAACGGTAATTTTCCGTTTATTTGCCACATAAACCTTTACTAATTCATCCACACCAGCCGGCAGATCATCGCCAGCCTTTGCAGAGAAATATTTAACATCAATAACAATCCCTTCATTTCCATAAGGCATCCGAAGTGATGAATCCCGTACCTCTCGAATCTTCTCGCCAAAGATAGAATGAAGCAATTTATACTCAGGTGTAAGCTCTGTTTCTCCCTTTGGTGTAATCTTTCCTACCAGAATATCCCCGGATTTAACAAAAGCACCAATTCTGATAATACCATCATTATCAAGGTCTTTCATCGCCTCATCCCCAAGGTTAGGAATGTCACGGGTAATTGTCTCAGGTCCAAGCTGGGTATCCCTTGCCTCAACCTCAAACCTTTCAATATGAATAGAGGTAAAAACATCATCCCTGACAAGCCTTTCAGAAAGAATGATAGCATCTTCGAAGTTATAACCATTCCATGGCATAAACGCCACCAGAACATCCTTACCTAAAGCAAGCTCTCCACCCTGTGTGCCGGTTCCCTCACTGAGCGGCTGCCCTTTTGTAACCCTATCCCCTTTCTTTACAAGGGATCTTTGATGAAGGCAGGTAGCTTGATTGGATCGCTTAAACTTTGTCAGGTTATAATGATACTCTTTACCATCATCTCCTGACAGAATAATCTTTGTAGCTACGCTACGGCTGATTACCCCATCAACATCAGCAAAGGCAACTATTCCTGAATCCCTGGCAACGAAATACTCCATCCCGGTACCTACCATTGGTGATTGGGTATAAAGAAGTGGAACAGCCTGTCGCTGCATGTTTGAACCCATCAGTGCCCGATTAGCATCATCATGCTCTAAGAATGGAATCATTGCAGTTGAAACGCTAATTATCTGCTTTAATGCTGCCCCAGCATAATTAATCTGACCGGGCGGAACAAGGGGAAAATCATCCTTGAATCGTGCTGGAACTACCTCACCCAGCAACTTTCCATTTTCATCTGTAGGAAGACCTGCCTGAGCAATAATACATTTTGTTTCTTTATCTGCTGACAGATATTCAAATTCATTGGTTAGCACACCATCAATTACCTTGCGATAAGGGGTCTCAATAAACCCATACTTATTTATTTTACCATAAATAGCCATGGATACAATCAACCCAATGTTTGGTCCTTCTGGTGTTTCAATTGGGCATATTCTTCCAAAATGTGAATAATGCACATCACGAACCTCAAACCCGGCCCGTTCCTTGGATAACCCACCCTGTCCAAGGGCAGAAAGCCTGCGTTTATGAGTTAATTCAGCCAGAGGATTGGTTTGATCCATGAATTGCGAGAGTTGGTTTGAGCCAAAGAACTCATTTATAGAGGCAGTAACAGGCTTTATATTCATAACCGACTGAGGGGTCATGGTTTCAATATCCTGTATGGTCATTCTTTCCTTAATGCTTTTCTTAAGTCTGGAAAAACCAATACGAAGCTGATCCTGCAATAGCTCGCCTACAGGTCGAACGCGTCTATTCCCCAGATGATCAATATCATCAATCTCTCCTTCTTTTAACACAATCTTTATGAGGTATTTAAGGGATTCAATAATATCCTCATGGGTCAATATCCATTGATCCAGAGGAATATTCAGATTTAATTTTTGATTTATTTTGTATCTTCCTATTTCAGACAGGTTATATCTTTCCGGGTCAAACAGCAGCTTTTCAAAAGCCTGCTTGGCATTATCCTGAGTTAGCGGCTCACCTGGTCGGAGTACTGCATATAATCTAAGCAAGGCATCATCTGTTGAGACACTGTTATCTTTTTCCAGGGTATTCAAGAGGATTGTTGCCTCTATAGACAAAGCCTTGACCTCAGCTACCCCTGCTTCCTGTAATTGTTCTATAACAGCCATGGTTATCCTTGTCCCAATAGGGAAAACAATGGATCCAAATTTCAACTGCTCTACTAATCTCATTTCAAGTAATTTTTCATCTACAGGCAAGGATTTTATATCAGGGTAAAACAATTTTATAATCTCACCTGTTGCTGAGTACCCCATAGCTTTAAGTAAAATTGTAGCCGGCAATTTTCTCTTTCGACCCAATCGGACATTAATAACATTATTAGAATCAATTTCAAACTCTACCCATGCCCCACGATAGGGGATAAGTCGACATGAATATAATTTCTCTTGAGAATCATAGGAAAACAGTATGCCTGGGGATCTATGCAACTGACTGACAATAACCCTTTCTGCTCCATTAATGATAAAGGTACCCCTTTTTGTCATCAATGGCATATCACGCATAAAAATCTCTTGCTCCCGTATCTCACCAGATTGACGATTTATCAGATGTAATTTTACCCTTAATGGCACACCATAGGTTACATCCCTATCACGGCATTCTTCTTCTGTATATTTTGTTTCTCCGAGTGTATATCCGATAAACTCTAAAACTACACGATTATTAAAGTCAGCAATAGGAAATGTTTCTGAAAACACCTGCTGTAGTCCTTGCGGCTTTCGTTTGTTTGAATCAACATGTTGCTGCAAAAACCATTCATATGAGTCTTCCTGAATGGCAATAAGTGGGGGGATATCAACCACCTCTTTATACTTAGCAAAAGATAAACGAGGGGTTTTTAACATTTCCTCCATATAATTCTGCCTCCATTATTTGTAGGGGCAATCACTTACGGTTGCCCTTCTGATTCAATTGACAATTTCAGGGCATAAGAATACCCCATGCCCTGAAATTTTTCCAAATTTTGTATAGTTAAACGGTGAGTAGTCTGCCCTAATATCGACCTGTGCAAGCGAGTTTTTTAACACAAAGAACGCAAAGATTACGCAAAGTTCGCAGAGTTTGAAAAACCTTTATTTCTTCTCGCAAAGACGCAAAGATCACAAAGCTCACTTATTTCTTCTCGCAAAGCCACAGAGATCACAAAGACATATGAGATTTTTCTTCTTTTCTGTCCTTTGTGTGCTTTGTGTCTCTGCGAGAAGAAATTCCGATTGCACAGGTCG
>MNYI01000164.1 GCA_001873945.1 Candidatus Desantisbacteria bacterium CG2_30_40_21 | reverse complement strand
GATTAATCTCCATATCTCCCCCTTATCCATTTTACCATAATGAGAATTGCTGTTGGATTGTAACTACTCACCACAAAGGCATGAAGACACAAAAAGTTGATAAGTTGAATAGTTGATGGGTTGATAAGTGGATGAATTGATAGGAAATGTTTATGAATTATGAATCTGTGTTCCTTTAACCTATAAACTCATCAACCTATCAACCTATCAACTTATGTGTTCTCCGTGGTGAATTATTTTACCTGAGTAGTTACGAGTCAAGAAAAAATAAGTTGTACACCAAGAGTCACTGAGTCGCTTGGCTGGCAAGGCGTGAGAAGCGAGCATGCTACTGTTCGTAAGCGACGAACAACAAAGCCAGACAAGATGAATCGGTGGCACGACTGGACAAGTTATTTTTTCTTGACGACAAAAGGTATCGTTCTGGACTTCTTTATCAACTGTCAAGGTGGTGAGCAAAAGATGTATTGCGAAAGAAAACGACTTGGTGAAATGCTACGGGATGCGGATATAATTACCCCTGAACAGCTTGAAATTGCTCTGGAAGAAAAAAAGAGATCAAAGGAAAGATTGGGCAAGATATTAGTTGATTTAGGGTTTACCACAGAGGGTATCATCCTTGATTTTCTTGGCAGCCAGCTAAACATCCCTCATATAAACCTTGATGAAGTAGATATTCAACAGTTTGATTCCAAGATACGAAAGGATGCATTAGAGGGACTTATCCGTCGACACCTTATCTTACCTATTTCTAAAGAAGGAAAGATCATAACCGTAGCCATGGCTGATCCCTTGGATGTATTTGCCTTAGATGATATGAAAAAGGCTATCGGGTTTGATATTCAGCCGGTGATTGCTACAGAAGGGATGATTAAATCAGCCATTGAAAGGGTTTATGGTCGTGCAGAGTCAACCCTTGAAGAAATATTAAAGGGAATGGATACCGGACGATTTGATGTTGTGAGGGCAACGGATGAGGTGGCAGTTGACCTGACCAGTCGAGGTGCAGAAAAAGAGGCACCAATAATAAAATTAGTTAACCATATCCTTCTTCAAGCCATTCAGAGGGGTGCAAGTGATATTCACATTGAACCCTATCAAAAGGATATTAGATTAAGATACAGAATTGATGGCATCCTTCATGAATTTGAAGCACCACCCAAAAGTGTTCACGGGGCAATGGTTTCCAGAATAAAGATTTTAGGAACTATGGATATTGCCGAGCATAGACTTCCTCAGGATGGCAGGGCAAAAATTATTGTTGAGAATAGGGAGGCAGATTTAAGAATATCAATTATCCCTACGGTAAATGGCGAAAAGGTAGTTATTCGAGTGCTTGACCCAAAGGGACTATGCGTAGACATGGCAAAATTAGGGTTTGAGGAAGATGTTTTAAGGTTATATGCCAAAATGATTACCTCACCCCATGGGATTATCCTGATAACTGGACCCACTGGAAGTGGTAAATCTACCACACTTTACTCTACCCTGCGGTTAATTAATTCTGGGGATAAAAATATTATTACCATAGAGGATCCGGTTGAATATATGATTCGCGGGATAAATCAGGTTCAGGCAAGACCTGATATAGGGCTTGATTTTACCACAGGTTTGCGGTCATTTATGCGACAGGATCCTGATATTATTTTAGTTGGTGAGATACGGGACAGGGAAACAGCTGAGGTGGCTATTAATGCTGCCCTGACCGGACACCTTGTCTTTGCCACGCTTCATACCAATGATACGGCTGGTGCTGTAACCAGATTAGTTAGTATGGGTATCGAACCATTTCTTATTACCTCGACGGTTATTTTAGTTGTTGCCCAGAGACTGATACGAAAGGTTTGCCCCAAATGTGGTGAAGAATATGAGCCATCACCAATTCTCTTGAGCGAATTGGGCATAAACCTAAAGCCTGAAGAAAAGATAATGTTCAAAAAGGGGCAGGGTTGTGGACATTGTACCCGCACAGGGTATCGTGGTCGAATTGGTGCATTTGAAGTAATGCAAATGACAGATGCTATCAGGGATATGATCCTTGCTCGGGAGTCTTCTCATTTGATCAAGGAGGAAGCCATCAGACAGGGCATGCTTACCCTTGAAGAGGCAGCCATGAAAAAGGTGTTGTCTGGACAGACTACCTCTGAAGAGCTGATTCGAGTTGTCTTTGAAGCCAGAGGGAAGGTGGAAGTACATTCTAATGAAGGAAAAGAGGAAAAAAGGAAATGAGTATTGCAAATAAGGGAAGAAGCCCATTTTATCCTGGTCAACCTGTGCCTATTGAATTTTTTATTGGGAGAATGGCTGAGATTCAAAGAATTGCAAGGGGAATAAGTCAGGTTGAATTGGGAAAACCGCAGGCGATTTTTCTTACAGGTGAGTATGGAATTGGAAAAAGTTCTTTGGCCAGTGCAATGAAATATTTGGCAAAAGAAAAATTATTGGGTGTCCATGTTCTCCTTGGTGGAGCCAAAACGATAGAAGATGTGGCTACAAAAACTGTGGAAGCTGTAATTAAAGATCAAATTTATGGAACTACAATTACAGAAAAGACCAGAAATTTCTTGTCAAGATACATAGGTAATCAAGAACTTTTTGGATTTAGTATAAATCTTGAAAACCTGAAGGCTGATGGACCAACTATTTCTCACGGATATTTGCCTTTTTTGCGGGAGTTGTTGAATCGAGTCAAAGATACAGGTATCAAGGGTATAATGTTAATACTTGATGAACTTAATGGGATTACCGGGAATCCTCAATTTGCTCACTTTATAAAAACATTGGTAGACGAAAACGCCCTTAGCTCAAACCCTCTTCCCTTGCTTCTGATGTTGTGTGGGGTTGAAGAGAGGAGAAGGGAAATGATTAACCATCATCAGCCTATTGATCGAATTTTTGATATCGTAAGGGTTGAGTCAATGAATAAAGAGGAGATGAAAGACTTTTTCAATAAAACATTCAATTCTGTGGGTATTCAGGTTACAAAGGGAGCAATGATTACATTATGCCATTATTCAGCTGGCTTTCCAAAGATTATGCATCTTCTGGGGGATATTATTTTTTGGATAGATAATGATCAGTTGATTAATGGAGACGATGCTGCAGCTGGTATTATTAAAGCTGCCCTGGCTGTTGGAGAAAAATTCGTTGATCAGCAAGTTTACAAGGCATTGCAAAGTAAAGACTACCATTCTATTTTGAAGAAAATAAGTAAGGGAAACTCATTTCAAAAAGGAAATATTGAAAAGGATCTTTCTGAAGGGGAACGGAAAAAATTACACAACTTTCTACGACGGATGAAAAAACTCAATGTCTTAAAATCCGGTGATGAACGAGGAGAGTATGTGTTTAACAGTCGATTGGTAAGGCTTTATATGCTTCTTAAGTCTTTATAAAAGGGGGAAATATTTATGGGTGCATGGATTGGCAGGGGCCGAAAGGCACGGACTTGTTATGGGTTTGACGATATTGCTATTGTTCCCGGGTGTGTAAGCATTGATCCAGAGGATGTGGATACAACATGGATGCTTGGCAACCTTAAATTTGATATTCCAATACTTGCTTCAGCCATGGATGGGGTGGTGGATGTCCATTTTGCTATAGCCATGAGTAGGCTTGGCGGGGTGGCAGTGCTTAATCTGGAAGGGATTCAGACCAGATATGATGACCCATCAGAGGCATTAGCGAATATTGTTAAGGTTTCCCCGGATGAGGCAACCAATGTCTTGCAAAAGATATATGAAGAACCTGTAAAAAAGGAATTGGTAATCAAAAGAATAAAAGAGATAAAGGATGGGGGCGGGGTTGCGGCTGTTTCAATTATCCCCCAACGAATAGCTGAGTTTGGACCAATTGCTCAAGAGGCAGGGGCTGATATTCTTGTTATTCAAGCAACCGTAGTAACAGCCAAGTTTATCTCAAAGGCAAATCCATCATTAGACTTTAAGGAATTAAAGAAAAAGATTTCTATTCCGGTAATTGTTGGCAATTGCGTAACCTATGAGTCTGCCCTGGAGCTTATGGAAACAGGTATTGATGGGTTGCTGGTTGGGGTAGGACCTGGATCTGCCTGCACAACCAGAGGGGTGCTTGGTATTGGTGTGCCGCAGGTATCAGCCACTGTAGATTGTGCAGCTGCCAGAGATTTCTATTATAAACAAACAGGACGGTATGTATCCATTATTACTGATGGTGGGATGTCTGTTGGCGGGGATGTTTGCAAGGCGTTTGCATCAGGGGCAGATGCGGTGATGATAGGCTCTGCCTTTGCCAAAACGGAAGAGTCCCCGGGAAAGGGTTATCACTGGGGCATGGCCACACCACATCGTAATCTACCCAGAGGAACAAGGATTTTCGTTGGCACAACCTCAACCCTTGAGACAATCCTCTATGGGCCTGCTCATCTGGACGATGGTTCGCAAAACCTTGTTGGTGCGTTACGAACTGCCATGGGTGTGTGTGGGGCAGATACTGTCAGACAAATGCAATTGGTGGAATTAGTCATTGCCCCATCCATAAAAACAGAGGGGAAGATATTTCAGAAGACGCAAAGGATAGGGATGGGGAAATGAGTGAAAAGTGAAAAACGAAAAACGAAAAACGAAAAGTGAAAAACGAAAAGTGAAAAGTGAAAAGTAAGGGTGAAATTAGATGAGTGAAAAACGAAAAGTGAGGGTAAAATTAGATTAAAAGGGATGATTTGCTATAAATCCTATAATACCTAAAAAGGAAGGTGAAAAATGTCAAAATTAAAAAGACATAATTTGAAAGGTGATGATTTGGCTCTCTGGATATACGATGCCATTGAATATGTCAAGAAAAATCCAACGAAGATTCAGACATATGGTGGTATTGCTGCCGGGGTGCTCATTGGGGCAATTATCCTCTATGCCGCAGTCTCTACCTCCATGAAAAATGTGAAAGGTCAGTTTTCTCAGGCACAGGTGGCATATCAACAGTGCGTTCCGGGTGAAAAAGAGGGTTATACAAAGGCAAAGGATGTCTTTACCTCTATCATTAATAAATATGGCTTTACCAAAGAGGCAAAATTTGCCCGTTTTTATAAGGGGGCATGCTGTTATTACCTTGGAACATATGATGATGCTAAGGCTTGTTTTGAGGAATTTCTGGAAAAATGTCCAAAACACCCTTTAGCTCCAGCTGCTTATTGTCGTATTGGTAATATCTATGAGCAAAAGAAGGAGTTTTCAAAGGCGATTGATTCATATAAATCGTTGTTGAAAAATTATCCGCAGAGTTTTGAGGTTCATGAGGCTGACTTGAGCCTTGGAAGGTGTTATCAGAAAATGGGTAACATACAACAGGCAAAGAAAGTATATGGCAAGATAATTACAAGTTCTGTCTGGGCTGATGAGGCAAGGTTCTGGTGGAAAAATCTATGAGCAATCCCTTACATGTTGCTTTTTTATGGCACATGCATCAACCATTTTATAAGGATATTTCTGCCAAAGAATATGCCCTTCCATGGGTAAGACTACATGGTATCAAAGATTACTATGATATGGTTTCTGTTCTGGATGCGTATCCCAAAATCCATCAGACATTTAACATGGTTCCATCCTTGATGATTCAGTTGGATGAGTATACTCAGGGTGCAAGCGATAAATATCTGGCTCATACCTTGATTCCAGCTAAGGATTTGAGCCATGGGCAAAAGAGTTTCATCTTGCAGGAATTTTTTTCTGCAAATTGGGATAATATGATCAAGCCCTTTCCAAGATATAGAGAGCTTATCGAAAAAAGGGGCATTACTGTTCCTGGAGATGGATTGTCTATTGCTATTAAAAGGTTTAGCACCCAGGATTTTCTGGATCTTCAGGTCTGGTTCAATATTGCCTGGTTTGACCCACAATTTCAGGGAAAAGATTTCTTATTAGTAAATCTTATCCAAAAGCAAAGGGATTTTACAGAAGGTGAAAAGCAAGCAGTTATAGATAAACAAAGGGAGCTTATTTCATGGATCCTCCCTGAATATAAAAGGATGCAGGATACGGGACAGATTGAGGTCTCTGTAACCCCATATTATCACCCTATACTTCCTCTTGTTTGCAATATGGAATTAGCCAGACAATCAGACCCAACCGTTATCCTGCCAAAGAAGAAATTTATTGCCCCTGAGGATGCAAGAATGCAGATAAAAAGGGCGGTTGAATGCTATCAGCAGCATCTTGGTTGCAATCCCAGAGGGATGTGGCCATCAGAGGGGAGCGTGTGTAACGATATTATTCCTATGGTAGCTGATAATGGGATCAAATGGCTGGCAACAGATGAATGGATTTTGTACCATACGCTTGGTGTGGATAGATACAGTGCTCATCTGCTGTATAAGCCATATTGTTTGGAAGTAGACGGAAGACAGGTAAATATGGTTTTTCGTGATAGAACCCTCTCAGATACTATTGGATTTACCTATTCAAAATGGAATACCTATGATGCGGTCTCTGATTTTATTACCAGACTCCATCATATCAAGGATATGTTGCCTAAGAAAAGAAATCATCTGGTATGTATTGCCATGGATGGAGAAAATGCGTGGGAATATTACTCAAAAAATGGCTGGGAATTCTTAGAATATCTCTATACAAGCCTTTCTCATGATGAAGGGATACGGTGTGTTACTATTAATGAATATCTTCAGGAAAACCCCCCGCAGGAAACACTTACTGATATTCATCCCGGCTCATGGATAAATTCTAACTTCCAAATCTGGGTGGGGGGCAAGGAAGAAAATAGGGCATGGGATTATCTGTATGAGGCAAGAGAGGCTCTGGTGGGCTTTGAAAAGAAACATGGACCATCAGATAAGACTCTTGAGGCATGGGAATATATTTACATTGCTGAGGGCTCAGATTGGTTCTGGTGGTATGGGGATAAACACTATTCCCCAAATGCAGATATCTTTGATTCTCTGTTCAGGGGCTATCTGGAAGGGGTGTATAAGATTCTTGGGTTAAAGGTTCCGGAAGGGATTAAGAAACCGATAAGAATATCGTTATCGTAGGGGCGACTTATGTGTCTGCCCGTGTGTCTCAAATGATAATCAGGGCGAACACATAGGTTTGCCCCTACGATGATAGGAGAAACAAATGCTTTGTTGTGAAAGATGTGAAAAGCATATGGACTGTGTAAAAAAGTGGATGTTGGGTGAGAAGGGAATGCCCCAGACATGCTGCTTTGAATGTCATAATTTTTCTGAGTGTTTTGGGGAGAATATGAAAAAGCGATGGGAGATACTTCATGGTGAAGAACAATGGAGGGCGGACATTCCTGTCTGCCAATTAATGCAGAGGGAAACAGAGGGTTCAAATTGAAGAGAATACTCGTTTTAACTGTATTAGCCGGCATGGGACACATTCGGGCGGCTGAGGCTATTTGTGAAGGGATACGAAGCGTTTCGCAAGAATCTGTGGTCTGGTTAAAAGATCCCCTCGAAGAAGAGCCAAAAAAGCAACGATTTATTAATGATTTTTATGTCTTTATGGCCAGACATATGCCACATCTCTGGGGATATTTTTATAATAGCCGTCTGCTTTCAGGTGCTTATTCTCCGATGAGATGGTATATTACCAGAAGATACGCATCCTTGATTGCAAAAAATATCAAGGAATGGAATCCAGATATAATTGTTTCTACTCATCCATTTCTTGCTGCTGCTGTTGGGGTTCTGAAGAAACGCAAGGGATTGAATATTCCCCTTATTTCTGTAGCAACAGATTTTCATGTACATTTATTTGGGATAAATAAGCAGGTAGACACCTTTATTGTGCCATGTGAAGAGGTGGCTGAGTATCTTAATCGTCAAGGGGTTAATTCTGAAAAGATAGTGTCCTGCGGTATTCCTATCAGCCTTAAGTTTTCTGTTCCCTTAAGGATAGAAGAAGCAAAAGAAAAACTTGGATTTGACAGGGATAAGCCGCTTGTGCTGCTGCTTTCAGGCGGATTTGGAATAGGTCCCGTGCTTGACTTATTAAAGGCATTCAGGGGCATTGAAGGAAAATTCCAATTGGCCATAATCATTGGCAGGGATGAAAAATTAAGGAAAAGAGCCAAAGAGATTGCCCAAACCCTTAACTGCCCTATCAAGGTTTTTAGCTTTGTGGATAATATGGAAGAGTTTGTGTCTGCTGCGGATATGGTAATCACCAAGCCAGGCGGCATGTCTGTATCAGAAACATTGGCAAAAAGGGTGCCTCTTTGTCTGATGCAAGCCATAAAAGGGCAGGAAGAATGGAATGTCAGGATTCTGGTTAAAGCGGGAGCTGCTGTTTATTCAAAAGATGTGAGGGATATACCCAGTGTTGTTATAGGGCTTTTGAATGATGAGGCAAAATGCTCTTGTATGAGGGAGTCGGCAGGGAGATTGGGAAAGCCGAATTGTAGCGAGAATATTGCAAGATTGGTAATCAATATAGGGGTAACGGATAATGTATCAGGTATTCATAAGTCATAGCACTCAAGATAGAGGATTAGTCATTGCCCTTGCTAATGTGCTTACAAAGTTTGAAATAAAAGTACTTGTTGCAGAATGGTACCTTACCCCAGGAGAGCCTGTCAGTAAAAAAGTGTTTGATGAGATTGAAAAATCTGATTGCATAGTTGCCTTATTAACACGAGATGGGATGAGATCCAATTGGGTCAATCAGGAGATAGAATATGCCTTAAATGCTGGCAAACCACTTATTCCAATTGTAGAAAAAGGGGTTAATGTAAACGAATTGGTGGCACTGCAAGGTAAAGAATATATTGAATATGATCCTCCTCAATATCAAAATGCCTTAATAAAAACAGCAAGCTTTGTTAAATCATTAAAATTGAATAAACAAAAACAGAGAAAAGCATTACTTGTTGCAGGAGGAATTCTTGCTTTTTTCCTTTTACTTTCTTCCAGAGGTGAAAAATGAGTGTTATTTCATATAATGCAGAAAAAAATAGAATAAAGTTTGATTCCGATGATATTATACAAGCAAAGTGTGTAAAAGCAGGGGCATTTAAGTTATGGATAGATTCAAATAATGTTAATATTCGTGCTATTTCTATTGATCACTTGGACGATATATTAAAAGATTTTGGGCATTATCCAAAGTTTGGAAGTGCTAAGGGACTAATCGAAATGTCTGACGACTTCGATGAACTACTGGAAGACTTTAAGGACTACATGCCATGAGACTCTTACTGGATACACACACATTTCTTTGGTTTATCGATGGTAATCTGAAACTAAGCAGCTATGGGCGTCAGCTTATTGAGGAGCCTGCCAACGAACGATTTTTAAGCGTAGCAAGTTTATGGGAAATGTCTATTAAAAATAGTCTTGGCAGACTAAAGATACCATTGCCTTTCACGAAACTGGTTACTGAACAAGTTTACGGTAATGCGATAAAATTGTTGCATATTGCCCCTAAACACTTAGATGTGTTACGGACATTACACTTTTATCACAAAGATCCATTTGATAGATTGATAATTGCCCAGAGTCTGTCAGAGGACATATCAATTTTAAGTCGAGAGAAGGCATTTGATGACTATGCAATACGCCGATTTTGGAATTGAGAAATATATATACTCAGGAAGGGTATAACGAAACGGCTTTAGACTAAAAGTATGACAAAATTGCAATTGCTACGCAAAAAGGAGTAACGAAAGTATGATACAAAGGATGTTAATTATTGCTGTGTGTTTTTTATTTTACGCCACCAATCTCTACGCCCAGAATGAGAAAGCCCCTCTGGCGACAAAGATTATTACCGCAATAACCATTGTTGGTAACGAAACAGTCCATGAGGGGATAGTTCTGCGTGCTGTAAGTATTAAGCTGGGGGATAGTCTTGATGCAAAGAAGGTAGATGCAGACATTCGTGCTATCTATAAACTTGGTTATTTTGAGAATGTGACTGCCTCTACTGAGATAATCGACGCTAAGGTTACCCTTATTTTTTCAGTTAAAGAACGCCCCATGGTTGGTTCGATAACTGTTACTGGCAGCAAGGAGCCTAGCCATGAAGAGATTAAAAAAGAGATAACCATGAAGGAAAATACACCCTATCAACAATATCAGGCTAAGGAATCTGTCCAGAAAATGCTGGAATATTGCCAAAAACAAGGCTATTGCTATGCAGAGATAACCCATGAGGTAAAGTCACACAGTGAGAAAAATAAAAAGGTTGTGGACATTGTTTTTCATCTTGACTCCAAGCAATTAATCAAGGTAAAAGAGATCACCTTTTTGAATAGCACTATACCTGTCAGAACATTGAAAAGACAGATAAAGACAGCCAAGGGTGGAATTTACAACAAGTCAAAGCTTGAGATTGATAGCCAGAGGCTTGTTTATTATTATAAATCAAAGGGATATATTCAGGCAATCGTATCATCACCAGAGGTTGTTTATTCAAAGGAAAAAAAGGGGATGATAATTACCATTGACATCTTTGAGGGCAATCAATTCAAGGTAACAGGGGTAGAGATTAAGGGTAATAAGCTCATCTCTGAGGCTGAAATAAGGATGAAGATGAAGACAGCAGAGAACGCCTTGTATAATATTATCCAGATTAGTCAGGATATGCAAATGATTAATAGCTTATATGCTTCCAAGGGATATATTTCGTGTCAGATTATTCCGGAGGAAGAGGTGGATGCAGAGACAAAAACCGTGTTCATTTCGTTTAAGATAGATGAGGGCAGTCAGGCATATATAGAAAAAATTCTTATCACTGGCAACACAAAGACCAAGAATAATGTTATCCGCCGGGAGCTTTTGATTAAGGATGGCTCTCTTTTTGATGGACAGGATGTCAGGCTGAGCAGGCAAAGACTCATTAATCTCGGTTATTTTGAGGAGGTCAATTTTAATATCAAACCAGGGACAGATGAAGGCAAAAAGATTCTGGAGATTGATGTTAAGGAGGGAAAGACCGGTACATTTCTTTTCTCAGCGGGTTATGGCTCTCAACCAGGTGGATTTGGCTCAATTGAATGTGTCTTGAATAACCTCAAAGGCAAGGGGTATGCCATGAATCTAAAGGGTGAACTTGGGGAAAATATTACCAATTATGAATTTGGTTTTACCAACCCATGGTTCAGGGATATTAAGCCAAAAACACTGGTTGGTATTGAGTCCTGGCATACCAGTGATAAATATACGGATTATACCAGCCTGAGAAAGGGAGTGGCATTAAGAACCAGTCGAGACACATCAAAACATAACAGCTTGAGTTGCAAATATAAATATGAAGAGGTTTCTATGAGGAATATGTCCGCTAATGTTTCTGATTCTATTAATGATTGGAAAAATAAATGGGGTGAAAAATATGTTAAAACCTCGGGCTTAAATCTCAGGTTTATTAGAAATACCAAGATGGGTGAGGATATATTTAATCCCAATTCAGGTTGTTTTTGGGATATCTCAAGTGATCTGGTTGGCAGCATACTGGGTGGAGATATTGAATATTTCAAGCCAACAATAGATGTAACTTATTATATTCCAAGCTGGTGGAAATTTGTTCTGGCTGTCCATAGTCGGTTTGGAATTATCACTAAATTAAATGGTGAAGATGCACCGCCTGATTATGAGAAATTCAGGGTTGGTGGACATTATTCTGTCAGGGGTTACGAAGAAAGAAGTATTTGCCCTCAAGACAACAATAAAAATCCGGAAGGAGGTGAAGCGGTTTTTGTAGGAAATCTTGAGTATCGTTTCCCTATCGCACCCAAGCAACTCTATGGAGTACTGTTTGCTGACTGCGGTAATGTCTGGAAAAATACTTCTGGTGTTGACTTCTCTGGGCTGAAAGCTGGGGCAGGCATAGGATTAAGAATCAATAGCCCCATAGGTCCTATTCGTATGGATTATGCATGGAGATTAAATGATGTGCCGGGACAGGTAAAGGGTGAAACCAAGATTCATTTTGGGATAGGACCATCGTTTTAGAGAAAGGGTTGATGAGTTGATGAGTTGATAGGTTACAAAATTTCAAGGAGGCAAGTAAATGTTAAGGAGCTGTTTGTTGGTAGCAATAAGTGCTATGTTTTTGACCTGTTTTACAGGTTATGCAAGGGCGGAGTTTAATATTGGATTGGTGGATACAAAGTCAGTATTTGAAAACCACCCCAAGGCACAGCAGGCTAAAGAAAATATGGAACAGGATATAACCAAATTTCAGAATATATTTCAGGCAAAGCAAGAGGAGATAAAGGGACTAAAGGAAAAGCTCGACGCCAATGCCCTTCTCTCTGATGAGGAAAAGGAAAAGCAGAAAAAGATAATTAATGACAAGATAGTCGAGCTGATGAAGTATAAGAAAGATATGAGTGGAGAATTAGAAGCCAAAGAGCAGGAATTAACAAAAGAAATAGTTGATGATATCTATGGTGCTATCTCGGAGATTGCTAAAGGAAAGAATTTGCAGTTAGTTATGGAAAAGGGCAGTACGCTTTATGCTGCAAAGGGATTGGATTTGACCGAGGATGTGATGAAGATTATTGAGGGAAGAAATAAGGTGAGTGTGAAGCCAGATGTTGAACGACAAGATAAGAAGTAGCCGGTGGCTGATATTGGAGTGCAAGAATATGTTAGGGCAATCACAAGGGATTGCCCCTTCAACAAAATCCTCGGTTATTAAATAGCGGAGGGTTTTGTTGAATACAGAGAATCAGAGCACGCACAGTCCAGTAGCAAGTGCAACACCTTGTTGTTAGAAAAACAGAGATGACAAAGGGTGTTATAATATTAGAATATGATATACTCCTCGTGGACAAACAGCACGAGGAGGAAATATGGCATATCAACATTCAACTTAAGGAAGAGCGTAAACACATATGAAGACATATCTGGACATAAGAGTGTTGCAATTGCTAATAGATAACAGGCAAAGATTAACACGAGAAAAATAACAACATCTTGTGAAAATCTTGTGTAATCTGTGGTTTGTTTTTATTTCTCTTCTCCGTGCCCTCTGTGTCTCTGCGGTAACTCTTCTAGTTTAACAAAGTCAAAGTAGGCATAATTTTAATATGAGGAGGCAAATCATGTTTCAAACATTAGAAGCTGTAACTGATGAACAAGGCAATGTTCGATTGATAGAACCTGTTGAATTGCCGGCAGGCTGGCGAGTACTCGTAACCATCATAGATAAACCAAAAATTAATGTGCCAGAAACAATGTTGCTAAGTGAATATGTACTTGCAAAAGACTGGAACAGATTCGAGGAGGATAAAGCATGGTTACACCTACAGCGGGAGCAGTCGTTTTAATTCCATTTCCATTTTCTGACCTTTCACAGTCAAAACTGCGTCCTGCTGTAATATTAGCCGATGCTGGTCGAGAAGATTGGATTCTATGCCAAGTTACCAGCAAACCTTATGGTGATATTTATGCTATTGAGCTTAATAATACCAGTTTTGCTAATGGTTCATTACGCGTCCAGAGTTACGCACGGCCAAGTAAGATATTCACAGCAAGTCATAGTTTGATGGTTGTAAAAGCAGGTAATTTGAAACCAGTTCCTTTCAAACAGATTATTGAAGCAATTGTGAGAATTTTACAATCAAGTTTTACGCCGTAACATGTGTGTTCGTTGGGACATCCCTCTTAGCTGTAGATCTTCAGTCATGCGTTGACGAAGTTCAGTCATAGTAGTACCTCCTGAATTTGTGTGATATTAGCATCAAAATGATGCTTGATTGGATTATATTATATTAGAAATTCAGCTACGAAACTACTGAAATTTTCACCATGGACTCATTTTTTTTTGACATTCAATATCCTGTATGTTACACTCAAGTTATGGAAAATATCTTGAGGGAAATAGATAACCTGTACTCTGGAAAAGCTGCCACTACTGTGGCTTAGTTCAACTAGTCGCTGCACTTGACTTGTTTTACTCGCAGGTGAGCTTATTGTTATCAACGAATCTACAGGCAAACAGAGGCTGTATAATGACAATCACTCTATCAGAAATAGCAAAACTGCTTGAGGGAGAATTGCTTGGCTCACCAGAGATTAGAATAACTGGTGTGTCTGGTTTGGATAAATCGCAAGGAAATACCACTGATAATGGTCAAATAGTTGTAATTGCTAACCCCAAGCATCTAATCATGCCAATCTATGCCTCAGCCATTATTATCCCTGAAAATGTTCAGGAATCCTTATTACCCCTTCTTCCTGTGGGAGAGGGATGGGGTGAGGGGACAATGCCAGCTATTCGCGTCAAAAATACGAGGTTGGCATTGTCTTTATTACTCAACCTATTTTACCCTCAGGAAAAATCCACACCTACCATTCATCCAACAAGTATTATTGCCGCTGATGCTCAATTAGGCAGAGATGTAACCATTTATCCTCATGTGGTTGTTGACAAAGGGGCAATAATTGGCGACGGTGCCATACTCTATCCATTTGTGTTTGTTGGCAAGGCTGTACAGATTGGGGCTGAGACAATCATCCATAGTCATGTAACCATCTATGAAAATACCATCATTGGCAGAGGGGTGATTATCCATTCAGGATGTGTCATCGGTGCAGATGGTTTTGGTTATGTTAAGGTAGACGAAGGACATCATAAAATTCCGCAGGTAGGGAATGTTATCATTGAGGATGAGGTTGAGATTGGGGCAAATACCGCTATAGACAGGGCAACACTCGGCTCTACAATTATTGGAGCAGGAACAAAAATTGATAATCTGGTGCAAATTGGGCATAATGTTAGGATTGGAAAGAATTGCATCTTAGTGGCTCAAGTGGCTATTGGTGGCAGTGCGACCATAGAGGATGGTGTAATTATCGCTGGAAAAGGGGCGGTTTCTGACCATGTTGTAGTTGGCCATCACTCTGTAATTGGGGCAAAGGCTGGTGTTATGAAGGATATTCCACCCAAAAGCATGGTATCTGGATTTCCCGCCAGACCATATCGGGATGAACTAAGGCAAAAGGCATATATGGAGAGGTTGCCGGAGTTATTCAGAAAAGATGTAACTACTCACCACAAAGACACGAAGACGCAAAAAGTTGATAAGTTGATAAGTTGATGGGTTGATGGGTTGATGGGTTGGAAAGGGAAGGGTTTATAGGTTTATAATCTGTGTTCCTTTAACCTATAAACTTATCAACCTATAAACCTATCAACTTATGTGTTCTCCAATGAAGGGGTAAAACATGATTAGAGAAGCTATCCTACGAACATTTTATGATGCGGCAAGCATTCAGAGGTGGAATGACCATATTCGCCGTGTGGAATTAACAGAGCTTGATAAACAGGCACATAAGATGAGCATTGCCTTTATTGTGGGAAAATTTGAAGAAACAATAAAAAATACCCCTGTCAACTGGAGGCTGATTATTGAGGGCGGTATCTTTGAATTCCTGCAACGGGTTATTATCACAGATATAAAGCCAGCAGTGTTTCATAGGATAATATCTGAAAAAGGGAAAGAAATAAACCGCTGGGTTCTTGACCAGCTTAAGGATAGTACTCAGGAAATAAAAGGGAATTTTGCCAAACGGTTTGAACAGTATCTTTTTGATGAGGAATATGCGGCTATTGAGAAAAAAATATTAAAGGCATCTCATTATTTGGCTACAAGCTGGGAATTTGGAATTATTGATAACTTAAATCCCCGTTCTGAAGAGACTAAGAGATCCATTGAACAAGAGATAGAGAAACACGATGATCTTATAGGTGTCCAAAAATTGAGATACGGAACAAAATTATATGACTTTATTGATATCTGCGGATGTTTAAGATTCCAACAAAGATGGGCACAAACACAAAGGGTGCCTAAAACATCGGTGTTAGGACATATGCTTATTGTAGCTATGTTTTCTTACCTGTGTTCAGTAGAGGTAAATGCGTGTGATAAACGGCTGTACAACAATTATTTTACTGCCCTTTTTCATGACCTGCCAGAGGCATTGACACGGGATATTGTTTCCCCGGTCAAAAAGTCAATCAAGGGACTGGAAGAGATTATCAGCATTTACGAGAAAGAACTGTTAGATGAAAAGATATTTCCTCTTCTTCCTCCTTCATGGCGACCTGAGATGCGGTATTTTATCCTTGATCCATTTAAGGATAGAATATTACAGGATGAACTGATACACTATGTTTCCTCTGAAGAGATAAATAATTCTTTCAATCAGGATGAATATTCACCCGTTGATGGTGAAATTCTTAAGGCTTGTGATCGTCTGGCTGCCTATATTGAGGCTGCCCTTTCCATAGAGCATGGGGTTGTCTCCCGTCATCTTAAAGAGGGCAAAGAATCCATATATCGGGAATGGAAGGATAAATCTATTGCTGGGATTCATTTTGGACAGATATTTGATTGTTTTAAGTGAAAGTATACCACACCCATTTTTCTCAAAGATTATCCATCGTTCGGCTCTACCAGAAACAGCACACTTCCTACCTCTGCTATTTCTCCAGCTTTAGCCTGTATTTTAGCTATCTTTCCAGATATTTCTGATTTTATCTCATTAAACATCTTCATGGCTTCTAACAGTCCTAATGTTTGTCCAGGGATAATGATGCTTCCTACCTCTACGAAGGGTGGAATATCAGGGGAAGAACTCCTGTAAAATGTACCGGTCAGGGGGGAAGTAATTTTTTTCCAATTTGGGTTTTCTTCCTGCTGTGGCTTTTTTTTGGGAGTTGAAACATTTTGTTTCGTATTTCGATATTCGATATTCGGATCTGTTGAAACAGCCGGTTCCTCACCCATAACAACTGCCCGTTTAATCCTTACCCTTTTCTCATTGTCCTTAACCTCCAATTCTGTAAGGTGTTCTGTGTGAAAAATATCAATAATCTCATCCAGCATTTCTTGTATTGTATCTTTTTTCATCCAACTACCTCCAAACTAATATCTAATGCTGTATGTGAGTGTGTAATTGCCCCAATAGAGATACGGTCAACCCCGATCATGGCTGCCTTTCGAATATTTCCAAGATTAATTCCGCCAGATGCTTCTATCAATATTTTCTTGTTACTCTCCCTGATTAAAGCTACTGCTTTTTTCATGGTTTCTATATCCATATTGTCAAGCATAATAATATCAACGCCTGTTGAAACAGCCTCTTTTACCTCTTCTAATGTTTCTGTTTCCACCTCTATCTTCATATTTGCAATCCTTGCCCGATTAACAGCCTCTTTTATTCCACCTGCAGCACGAATATGATTTTCTTTGATAAGGATGCCATCATACAATCCAAATCGATGATTATACCCACCGCCAACACGGACACCATATTTTTCCAACATTCTTAAAGTGGGGGTTGTTTTGCGGGTATCATATATCTTCACAGGATAGCCTTCAACAGCCGCTACGAATCTTGCTGTCAGGGTAGCAATCCCGGATAACCACTGTAAGAAATTCAGGGCAACCCTTTCTGTTTTCAATATTGCTTGAGCAGAACCCTGAACCTTTCCAAACACCTGACCACGGCTAACCATTTCACCCTCTTTTATCAATGGGCAAAACTTTACAAGGATAGAATTAAAGGTAAAGATCATTGCCGCCAGTTCCAACCCGGCAATAATACCATCCTCCATGGCTATCAATTCTGCCTTTATCACTGCATCCTCTGACACAGTTAACTGGGCAGTTATATCCCCGTTGCCAATATCCTCAAGGAGTGCCTTAGCAATAATGCCTTTTATCTCATATGTATTTAGCCTATTCAAAGCTGCCTCCATGGTTGATGATTTCATCGACATTTTTCATAAAATCATGAACGGTTATTGATTTCACGGATTCTTCGCTATAATCATGGTTTCCTTGTGGCCATGTATGCTTATGCCATCCCTTATCAGGAACATAATCATGTCCATATAATCTTGTATTTCCTGCTACCAGTGCCAATGATGTCCTTCCATTTATTTCGTTATAATAAAACTGAACAAATCCGTCAGAAATCAGTTTGATGCGAAATCGCAATTTGATTGTAACTATTTCACGATTTTGAATACTGGGTGGCAATTCGATATAATGTTTAAGCCTTATTGCCTCAAAAACCTCTGCTTCAAACTCCTGAGTTCTTTTTGTCATTATATACTCAAGTGGGGCATAAATTGTGATTTTTTCGGTGAGGATTAATCAAGGAGAGCAAGGCGTTCAGGTTCGCAATAGTGTACTATTGCGAACCTGAACAACACAGCTATCGTTGATTAAGACCAGCGAAAAACGCAATTTATGCCCCACTTGAGTATATGCCCCTCAAGGTCTCTTCAAGTTTATGTAACTCAGTAACCACCCTATCCCATTCGTAGTAATCTTCCTCAATATCCCATGTATGTCCCAACCGATCGAGCAGGTTTTGTTTATCAAAATCATTAAAACTTACCCCATACTTTTCTTCCAGTTTTCGCACAATTTGATTTAATTCTAAGAGTTTTATAAGGATATCTCTCTTTAAGGCATTTGCAAATACTATCCAGGGATCTCCTATCTTAGAAGCTGTTTGTCTAACCTTTTCTTCAATTGTCATAAAGATGCTCCTTTGAAATGCGGAATTCAGAATTCAGGACAATAACTTAACAGACAAGAATGTCTGTCCTACCGACTTATCCATCATTTTAAGGTTGACGAGACACTACGCTACTGGCCCAACTATATCCCAATATGTTTCTGGCCTTCTGTCACGATAAAATGTCCAGATATTCTTAAAGTCACGGATTGTTTCCAGCTCCAAGTCAGCCACCAATACGGCTTCGTCTGTACCGCTGGCTTCAGCAAATATCTCTCCATCAGGGTTAGCAAAAAAGCTATTCCCAAAAAACTTCTGTCCCTGTTCATCCCCCACCCGATTAACGCGTGCTACAAACAGGTTGTTTGCTATGGCATGGGAGCAGATTATTTTTTTCCACCTTGGCTGAGAGACTAAGGATGAGGCTGTTGGGGCAAATATTATCTCCGCACCCTTTAACCCAAGAATTCTGGCTGCCTCGGGAAAGTAGTTATCCCAACAGATAAGCACCCCAATCTTAGCGTATCTGGTATTAAACACAGGATAGCCATTATTCCCGGGAGCAAAGTAAAACTTTTCCTCCCAGAGTGGGATGTGTGGAACATGATTTTTCCGATATGTCCCTAGTACAGCACCATCTGCATCTATCACCACAGCTGAATTATAGTAAATCCCTTCATCTGCCTTTTCATAGATAGGGACTATGATTACTACTTGATTTTTTTTGGCAAAATTAACCATCATCGTTACGGTTGGACCATTTACCGCTTCTGCCAGACAATAATTTTCTGAATTTACTGATCTGGGGAACCAATGAGTATGAAACAACTCCTGAAAACAAATAATCTTTGCCCCATCCTGGGCAGCCTTTTCTGCCAGAGAAATAGCCTTTTTAATATTCTCTTCCTTATCTTCTGTGCAGAACATCTGAATTAACCCTACTCTTACCATAATCATCACCTCCTATCGTTATTCGTGTCTGTTTAGCTAAATCGTGGTATAGAAACCACGCCTACTATTTGTGTAATCTCATCCAATCATATACCTTATCCCATGCATTATTATGCATCCAATAATCCCACACCCAATATCATCAATCATAATTCCCAACCCGCCAGGAAGTCGTTGAAGAGAATAAAGTGGACCTGGTTTAATAATATCCAATACGCGGAACAGGATAAAGCCGCTTATAAGTGACCATAATTCTGGCGTAATACCTATCATAGTGATAAGATACCCGGCTATCTCATCCCAGACGATAGGCTTAGCATCCTTGACCTTAAATATAGCCTCTGCTTCAGAGCATAGCCTCACACCAACTATGGATATAATTACTACACCAATTATATAAAAAGTCCAGAAGCAAGGAAGTGATGACCATAAATAATATGTTGCCAGATATATAAGCACCCCAACCAGAGTTCCGGCTGTACCCGGAACCACAGGTGAGTATCCGCTAAAAAATCCAGTGGCAAAAAACCTGACGATTATCCTTTTCACTTAAGCACTCCCTTGTGTTTCATCAAGTATTCAATCCCTGTAATTGTGGTTATGCCGGCAACAATTAACATCAAGGGTAATGGCAGCCATTCCATTATTAACCTCAACCAGTCTGATAGGTATCCTATATAGCCCTTAAGACACAGAAGTAAAAGGATAGTAATAATAGTACTCATCTGGAACACAGTTTTTATCTTTCCACCCCCAGAGGCATGAATCACTACGCCAACAGATACAGCAACCAGACGAAGACCATTCACTGCAAAATCACGACAGATAATAAGCACCACTATCCATGCAGGGATATGCAGGACAGGAATGGCAACAAAAGAGATAAAGGCTGCTGAAACCAACATCTTGTCTGCTAATGGATCAGCAAACTTTCCCATCGTAGATACCATGTTTTTATCTCTGGCAACCTTACCATCATACCAATCTGTGATAGCCGCCAGAATAAATATCAAGAGGCTGCAAATATACCCAAAGGTATTATTCAGGATGAGAAAACCAATAAAAACAGGTACCATCAATACACGGGCAAGGGTAAGTTTATTGGCTAAATTCATTGTGTTTTTGTCCTTTCTTCAGTTGTTTGTGTTGTATTCTTTTCTCTCATTGCTTGTTCCTGAAAAGATACAATTGTGTCTGTTTCTTGTTTCTCCTTGTTCTCTGTCAGGGATTTTTCTTCCTCTTTAGATGAAAGAGATGGAATTGGCACTGGCAGTTCCTTTTTTATTACTGTCTGCATCTTCTTTGGTGTAAAAAGCATGGTTTTTGCTATCCCTGTCTTGCCGAGCGTACCAATTGCTTTTGAGTTAAATTTCCATGCTATGGCACCAGCATTGCCCATAGTCAAGCATATTTTTCCCTTAGCATTCCATTTAATCTTTTCCCCAGCCTTTATCAGAATCTCTTTATTTTTTCCAGAGTCAATCTGTACCTGCACCCAAACCTCTTCAAAGGCATTCCCCTCAAGCAAAACACCTTTTATTATCACCGGCTTTATTTCTAATCTTGTTTCTTTCTTTTTTTCCGGTTGCTTGCTTTTTCTCATTAGCTCTTCCTGAGACAACAGCTTGCTCTGGTCAATATCTATCTTTGGTTCTCTTCCTAAGAAGGGAATAATAATTGCACCTAATATTCCTCCAGCAATAAGAAATGCGATGATAATTATAGTAGAATAAAGATACAAGTTTTTCTTATTGGCTCTAACATTTCGCAGGACAGTAGTCTTAACATCTATCTTTTTTTCTGTTTGTGAAAATGATTCATCTTCTTGTTCAGCTTTATACTGGGATAAAAGTTTCTGTATCTCTACCTCTTCAAGCTTAAGATACTCGGCATATCTACGCAAAAATCCCCTTGCATACACATTTCCCGGAAAAGGACTAAAGTCAGAATTTTCCATTGACTCCAGATAACGGCTGGCAATCATGGTTTCTTCTGCAGATTGTCCCAGAGAAATGTCCAGGTCAAGCCGTTTTTTTTTCAGAACATCACCGATTCTTTCCATTATTTTCCCCTTAATTATTAACGGAGGGCGGGTTTTCTAACCCATCAAATGGCGGACAGGAATGTCCACCCTCCCTTGAAGATTCATCCAGCATAATCACAGGCTGAACATCCAAAGGCTGAGGCGTTCCCCTTTTACTTAAGCCTATAATAAACAAATTTGCCAGAGTCAGTATTACTTGATACTTGATAATATCAATAACAGTATTTTCCTTTATCCCTCTAATTTCCAATACCCCAATAATCTTATTTTGCTTTTTAAGCGGGATACAAAGTGGGGTTTCGTATAACTCATAATTGGTAATATCACCTTTTTCTGGTGTTAAGGTAGGTATCCCGGTAATAGCTACCCTTCCTGCCAGACCCTCTCCCACCTTTATCTTTATTTCATCAGATAAAAATCCTCTCCATGAAATGGTAAAGAGAAAATCATTTGTTGCATCTAATAAAAGAAGGCGATAGCTTTTGAGATCAAGGGTATCAGCAGCCTTATCAAATTCCTTTGTCACTTCGTCTATGCTGATACTTACGGCAATCTGCTGGGTGAATTTTTCTATAACAATAAATTTATTGGCTATATTATCTATCTTTTGAGTGAGGATGTCTGTTTTTTTCTTCAGCAAGCCAAGCATCCTTCGGCAATAAGCTGCATCCATAGCAACAGTAGCTGCATGGGTAAGAAATCTTCGGACATCTTCTATTGCCTTATGATTATATTCCCAAATCCGTTCCTGATTATCAATCCACAGGACACCAAGAACCTTTTCTTCTATAATTAATGGCATCATAATCAGTGATTTAATCCTATGTCTCTCTGTAAATCTTTTGGCTATATGTTCCTCTTTTTCTGTATCTGCAACAATTAACTCCTCTTTTTTCTCTACAACAAGAACAAATAATTCATCACCTTTTCTTATCTGTATCTCCTTTACCCTGGCAGAGGATAGCTTATTTGAGTAATAACCATCCAGCTCGCTTTCATCATCATTTAGAAACATAATCATACATCTTTCCATATCCATAAGTTGAAGAATTTCTTTGGCCATGTATTCCAAGAGATTGTCAAGATCTGTTAATCCAAACATCTTTACGGCTGTTTCATAAAGGTCAAAAAATTTATCCTTTTTTGCCTTTGTTCGATTCAGCATATTGGATGTTATTTCTACCTCTCTCTTATATTTTTTTAATTTAGAGGAAAGAAACCCAACCAAACTTGTAACACCCCAGAATAAAGGCAGGGTAGTTGTCAGCAGATTAGAATAGCCAATCCTTTCTACATCTTCGATATGAGCAAGGAGACCAATTAAATAACAGGTTGTGATTAGGATAATTGCATATAACCAACCAGCAAAATCAAAATAAACCGCAGCCAGCACAAGGGGAACAAAGTATATCAAATAAAAGTTGCTGACTATCCCACCCATAAAATCTATTATAAGCGTTAAAAACAAGACATCAAAGGTATAGATTAAATAAGGGAATGCTTGATGTGTTTTCATGCTATCTGGTAATGCACGATAAACAAAGCAAGAAGAAGCGTTAAGGATAATTATCATGCAAATACCAAAAATATTAATCTGTTCTGAGTGAGGCAGGGATATAATTAAAAGTATAAAAGAAATAATTCCCAATCTTACCCAAGAAGAGTTGTAAATAAATCGATTGATTTCTGGTTCTTCATCCATATTTACTCCTGATTAATAATGTTCAGTCCATTCTCTATTCGTTGCATAACCATTTCCTGCCCCAATAGGGCAGCTACTTCAAATATCCCTGGTGAAACCCTTTTCCCCGTTAGGACAGCTCGCAAAGGATGAATAATATCCCCAGCATTTATGCCCAATCTCTCAGCCAGATCCCGTATTGCCCCTTCGATGGATATTGCATCAAATATTGTTAGGCTTTCCATCACCTGCCCTGTTTCCCAAAGGAGTGTCTTTACCCCATCCTTACCCAAAATCTCGCAAACCACATCCTCTTCTATCTTTATCTGCTCTGAAAAGAAGAAGTCACCCATCTCATATATTTCTGGCAACACCTTTATTCTTCCCTGATAAAGCCTGATTATTTCCTCAAGAAGAGGGGTGGTTTCCTTAAGCTCCCCTTCTTTCCAAGGAGGGGCAGGGGTGGTTCCTTCTCCCCATACCCTTTGTGATGAATAATTTCGAACAATGCTTACCAAATCCACTGGATTTGCCTGCTTGATATAAACACCATTCATCCATCGCAATTTTTCCATATCAAAAACAGCAGGATTTTTAACAATCCGTTTAAGGGAAAATTTTTTAATCAGCTCCTCCTTAGAGAAAAGCTGTTGACTGTTAGTTGTTGACCAACCTAACAATGCCAAATAATTAACCATTGCCTCTGGCAAGAAACCTGCTTCTTTATAAGCCATAACAGACACTGCCCCATGTCTTTTGCTGAGCGGTGACTTATCTGTCCCTAATATCAAGGGAATATGCCCAAACCTTGGGGGGCTGAGTCCAAGGGCAGAGAATATCAATAACTGTTTAGGGGTGTTAGGAATATGGTCATCTCCCCGAATAACCTGAGTTATCCCCATCAAGGCATCATCCACTGCACAGGTAAGGTTGTATGTAGGCATACCGTCAGAGCGAACCAGAACAAAATCACCAATAAGAGAATTATCAAATTCAATCTTGTCCCGAAACAGGTCATAAAAAACTGTGCTTCCTTCTGTTACCTTAAGCCGCAGAACACCCTTCTTTTCACCCTTATCCCGGCACCTCCCATCATACCCGGCTGCCCTGCCTATGTTCACTGCCTGTTTTTTTAGGTTCTCCAATTCATCCACGCTACAGCTGCAATAATAAGCCTTGTCTTCGTCAATTAATTTCTGGGCATACTCCTGATATATGGGAAGCCGTGCCTGTTGAAAATACGGACCCTCATCCCAATCAATCCCAAGCCACTGCAAGCCATCTAAAATTGCCTGTGTTGCAGCCTGTGTTGATCTTTTGACATCCGTATCCTCTATTCGCAGGATAAATTTACCACCAGTATTTCTGGCATATAACCAATTAAATAAAGCTGTTCTTGCCCCACCAACATGAAGATACCCTGTTGGACTGGGGGCAAATCGGACAGTAATCATTATCACCTCACTTTTGAGTCAGTGGTCAGGGAGCAAGAATTAGAATGAGAACTATTGCTGTTTTCCATTCTGCCTCCTGCCCCCTTCAGCATTTACAAATCCATCCACATTATCACCGCACATTCTTTTGTATCCGTATAGTATCCCTTTCGCAGTGCCACGCATCTGAATCCAAATTTTTCATAAAGAAGATTGGCCGGGACATTTGTCTCCCGTACCTCTAAGGTTGCCCTGAGAGCTCCTTTTTGTTTTGCCATGTCAAGCATCGAAGTTACCAGCATTTCACTTATTTTTTGCCGTCTGAATTCCGGGTGAACCGCCAGACTAACAATGTGAGCCTCATCTATGATCATCCAGAACCCTGCATATCCAATCAATTTATCCATTGACCTGACTGTCAGGAAATAGGAATTGTTGTTTTCCAGCTCAGCGGCAAACAACCCCTCTGACCATGGCATTGAAAAACACATCTTCTCAAGGTTAGCTATTTGTGGAACATCATCTATGGTCATGGGTGAAATCGTAGGGGCAAGGCATGCCTTATTCGGATAGGGACAAGGAGGTAGCACCTCTGTCACCATGTTCCTACTTTCGTTGTTGTTCCGCATTAGATACCCTCAAATAAAGTGGCACAATCTCCTCCGGCTTTTTCCCTTTACCCTCCAGCAACATTTTCATGCCAATACTGGCTACAGTAGCTGCCTTGAGATACGAATTGTGAGCTGGGGCAAACGAAACCATCCCGCTAAGCCTTGTTGCAAAGAATTCTTCCCACAACCTTACTCCGTCACCAAGAAATGTTACTATTTGATGATTGCCCGATTTCTCTGACCCCTGATCCCTAACCCCTGTTATCCTTTGAGCCAGATCCTCTGGCTTGATAAGCATATATTCACTCTTGCGTTTTCCATTCTCATAAAAGGCAGCATACACCTCTTCTCTCATGGCATTCATTATGGGACAAACAAAGCCATTTGGGATGTTTGCTGCCAGAGCATCCAGACTCGTAACCTCAGCAATCTGAATTCCCAGGCTATATCCAAGCCCTTTAGCTGTAGAGACCCCGATCCTTAGTCCGGTAAATGCCCCGGGACCTATTATAACAGCAATTCCATCAATCTTTAATCTATTCGCTGTCTCGTCCCCATCCTGCAAAATACGATCAATGGCTGAAATCAGCCAGCTGTCCAAGGTGCTGTCACTTGAATGTCCCTGTGTAACACTATGGGTATATTCAGCAAGAACAACCTCATTTTGAATCAAGGCAACACTTCCTGTTTTTGTGGATGTATCTATGCCCAGAATTCTCATCCTGCCTGCTCCCAGATCATATTGTCTATCAACCTTGTTTTTCCTATTCGGACAGCTAATGCAAGCAATGCCCTTGTCTCTATTTGAAACAATGGCTTCAGAATTTCTGTATCGCAAACCTCTGCATATTCAAGCAAGACCAAAGGATTAGCCTCAATGTTTTCCTTCATCCATGAGGACAATCTGACTCCATCCCTTTCTCCATTATCCAGCATCAATTTTGCTATTCGAAGTGTTTCAAAAAGAATACCTGCCTGAATCCTTTCCTCTGGATTAAGATAGGCATTGCGGGAACTCAAGGCAAGTCCTTTTTCACCCTTCTCCCGAATAATTGGCAATATCTGCATCTCTATGTCCATGTTCAGGTCACTGATCATCTTCTTTATAACTACTGCCTGTTGGTAATCCTTTTGTCCAAAATAGGCAGTATGCGGTTTGACAGCATGGAATAGCTTTGTGACCACGGTTGTTACCCCCTGGAAAAAGCATGGACGAAATAAGCCACATAGTCCGGAGGTAATTTCCGAAACATGGACAGTAGTTAAACACATCGATTGCCTCTCCACTGTAGTTTCCCTCACCCCATCTCTCTCCCTCAAAGGGAGAGGGGGATACATCTCTGCCATCTCAGGACAAAAGATGACATCCACACCCATTTGTTCACATAGTTCTGTATCCTTTTCCATGACTTGCGGATACGACTCGTAATCCTCTTCAGGAGAAAACTGAAGGGGATTAACAAAAATACTAACAACCAAGGCATCATTTTGCTCTCTGGCAGCCTTTATCAGAGAAAGATGTCCCTGATGAAGTGCCCCCATTGTTGGCACAAATCCTATCTTTTTATTTTCACGCCTTAAGGAATCAGCTATTTCTTGCATGGTTTTAATCTTTGAAATGATCTCCATTATTCAAAGCTCTCCTGCAATGCAGGGAATTTCTGCTCCCTTACATCCTTGCTGAAATTTTCTACTGCAATAGTAATAACACTTGTTAAATCCGCATATTTTCTTACAAATTTGGGTATTTTTCTATTATAAAGCCCCAACAAATCATGGGTAACCAAAACCTGTCCATCGCAATGAGTTCCTGCTCCAATGCCAATGGTTGGGGTATTGGGCAGGGTATGAGTAATCTCTTCAGCCAATTTCCAGGGGATACATTCCATAACTATGGCAAAAACACCTGTGTCAGCCAGACATTGGGCATCATAGAAAATCTTTTGAGCAGCCTTTGAATCCTTTCCCTGAACCTTATAACCACCCATTTGATGAATGGCTTGAGGGGTCAAGCCAATATGTCCCATAACAGGAATATCAGCCTTTATTATGGCAGTAACAACATCTACTATTTCTGCCCCTCCCTCTACCTTTACCCCTTGAGCCCCTCCCTCTTTAATCAATCTGCCGGCATTATAAACAGCATCCCGAATATCTACTTTATAAGAGAGGAAGGGCATATCAGCTACAATCAGGGCATGGTTACAAGCCCGCACCACGGCTTTGGTATGGTGAACCATTTCATCCATGGTTACAGGCAGGGTATCCTTGTAACCCAGCATAACCATACCCAGTGAATCACCAACCAGAAGCACATCTACCTTTGCCTCATCCAGAATACTTGCTACAGAATAATCATAAGCAGTGAGCATGGTGATCTTCTGTCCAGACTTTTTCATCTGTAATAAATTTGTTGTAGTAATCATTGAATCACAACACCTCTTGTTGTCTCTTCCGATATATTCTCTACCAATTCACGGATGGTTTTCCCTGAAATTGGATGTTTTACCTCTGGTGCAATCTCATTTAAGGGTATCAAAACAAATGCCCGATTATGCATCTCCGGGTGTGGCACTTGCAGGTTTGGTTGTGAGATGCAGGCATCATCATAGAGCAAGATGTCCAGATCAATATTCCTTGGCCCCCAATGAACCGTTTTTTCTCTGCCCAACATGCACTCTACCCTCAGGAGAAATGCCAATAGATCCTCGCAAGAATAAGTTGTACTTATTTTTACCACACCATTAATAAATTTGGGTTGGTCTACATTCCCTACAGGTTCTGTTTCATAATACGAGGATACCTGCATTTGCTGTACGAAAGGATGGGCACGGATAATTCCCAATGCTGTATCAATATACTCCACCCTATCGCCAATATTTGAGCCAAAAGAAATATATGCTATAGCCATTGCTCTATACACCCCTCTCTCTGCTTATCTGCACCCCAGCATACTCAACCACACCACCAATAGGAACATGCGGTTTTTTTACACATACAACCACCTTATTTACCCTATCAAACCCTTTCAGAATAGACTCAGCCACATCAGAAGCCAGAGCCTCAATTAAGGAATATTTTTTTTGTTGCCCCTTTTCTTTTATCAGGTTATAAATCTCACAATAATTAACAGTATCACAAAGCTGATCACTTTTGCCTGCTTTATTCAGTAACAATTCCATCTCAATATCAATAATAAACCTTTGACCCAACTCTTGTTCAGCCTGGCTTACACCGTGAAAACCATAAATATCAATGCCTTTAATGATTATTTTGTCCAAGTATTTATCCTGAATTATATTATAAATGTTCAGCTATACATATGCTGCATACTTACAGTTTATTATAGCAAATGACCTAAATAAAGTCAAGGAAAATATTTGACAACCCAGCAATTCCTATTTGAATTATATCTTGACATTTACAAAAAAAGGTGATATATTTATAGTTGTTATTGTATTAATATTTTTCAGGGAGGGGAAAAAATGTTAGAAAACATGCTTCAAGTTTTCACCAGAATACAGGCGATAGAGGAAAAGTTTGGTCAGGTTTCCGTAAATAAGATGGAGGATGTTTCTTCGCCTACTTTTAAGGAAACCCTTAGCGAGGTAAAAGGGGGAAAGACAGATACAAAAGGGTATCCCTATCAGTATGCTGAATTGATAAATAACGCCAGTCAAAAGTATGGAATAGATGCAAAGCTGATTGAATCAATTATTAAGGCAGAATCTAATTTTAATCCTCAAGCTGTTTCTTCTAAAGGGGCATGTGGCTTGATGCAATTAATGCCTCAGACAGCAAGGTCGTTGGGGGTAAAAAATATATTTGCTCCAGAAGAAAACATAGATGGTGGGGTAAAATACCTCAAGGATATGTTAAATAAATTTAATCAAAATGTACCGCTTGCCCTTGCCGCCTATAATGCGGGGCCAGAGACTGTGAAGAAAGCAGTGGGTGTCCCATCCATCATAGAGACACAAAATTATGTAGCTAAGGTATTACGATATTTTCAGGGGTCGTAGTTGAACAATACGCAGGAGGGATTGAGATGGCAGATGAGGTCAAGAAAACAGGCACAGGTATTGGACAGGTTCTTGTTGTGCTTTTTCTAATGGCAGGGATTATTGGTTTGCTGATTGCTTCTTTTCATCTGATGGATACATTTGGGGTCTATGACAAGGATGAGGTATTGAGAAAACTGCCTGTGATAGGTCCAATGTTTACTGCCAATCAACCAGTGATAGAGGATATTGAGGAACAAGAAAAGGTTGATTGGAAAGAGACTATTGACTTAAAAATGGAAACCCTGAAAAATAGCAGGAAAGAACAAGAAAAAAAATTGAAAAAATTCGAGCAAGAGCTTAAGGAAAAAGAAAAGGAACTCAAAAAAAAGGAGAAAGAGATTTCTCAAATAGAAACAGAGGTTTATCAAGAAAAGGTTGCCTGGGAAAAAGAGAAACTTGAAAAAAAGACCGAAGGGGATAAGTGGCAGGAACAAGCTACCCTCTTTGAGAAGATGAGTCCAAAGAAGGTCATAGAAATATTTCAGAATATGGATGACAAGCAGATTGTAGAGATCCTCAAAAGAATGAATAGCTCCATAAAGTCAGCAATATTAGCCAAAATGGAGCCTAAGAGGGCAGCAGAGATATCACGGAAGATGATGAGGTAAGAATGTTGGTGGTTTATGGAGAGATTGTTGAAGAAAATAATTTCGAAAGGATCAAGATAATGGGCATAATTAACGCAAAGGTATTGCTAAGAAATCCGAGAATATCGGAACTGGAGCCTGTCGAGGTTGAAGCATTAGTAGATTCAGGTGCAGTCCATCTTTGTATTCCAGAACATATAAGAATTCAGCTGAAGTTAGATGAAATCGACAAGAAAGAAGTAACTTTGGCAGATGGGAGTCAAAAACTTGTTCCGTATGTTGGCCCCATTGAGCTTCGTTTCAAGAATCGCATTGGTTTCGCTGGAGCATTAGTTATGGGTGATCAAGCCTTACTTGGTGCCATTCCAATGGAAGATATGGATTTGATTATCATTCCAAAAACTCGAACCTTATGTGTAAATCCAAATAGTCCGAATATTGCGACATCGATAGCTAAGGGGTCTGTCACAAAATAACCGTGTTATACCGCAAAGTCAACAACATTAGCCTTGTTAGTCAGTAGCAAACCAAAAGGAGAACCCATGTTAGACATCAAACTTATTCGTGAAAACCCAGAAATAGTCAGGCAGAGGCTTCAATCTCGCGGCAAGGATGCAGAAGGCTTACTGGATAAATTATTAAAAGCAGATGAGGAGAGGAGAAAAATTCTTGTTGAGGCGGATCAGTTAAAGTGTCAGCGAAATACTGCATCTGAAGAGATTGGTCGGCGAAAAAAACAGGGTGTTTCAGCGGATGATTTGCTGGAAAAGATGAAGGAGACTGCAGAAAGAATAAAAGGCATGGATGAAGAGTTAAGAAAGATTGAGGAGACTGTGAAAACAGCAATACTTCTTATTCCAAACCTTCCACATGAAAGTGTGCCCATTGGAAAGGATGAGCAAGACAATGTTGAGGTGAAAAAGTGGGGTAACCCTTGCGAGATGGCGTTTGAGCCAAAGCCTCACTGGGATATTGGGGAGGCACTTGGTATTCTGGACTTTGAACGGGCAGCAAAGATAACAGGGGCAAGATTTTGTCTTTATAAAGGGGCAGGAGCCAGATTGGAGAGAGCATTGATCAATTTTATGTTGGATCTTCATACCAAAAAGCATGGCTATCAGGAGATTCTACCACCGTTTATGGTGAACTCTGCCAGTATGACTGGTACCGGACAGCTTCCAAAGTTTGAAGAGGATTTATTCAAGTGTAAAGGAACAGATTATTATCTTATACCAACGGCTGAGGTTCCGGTAACAAACATTCATCGGGATGAGATCCTTGATGGAAAGGACTTGCCGATTTATTATACAGCCTACACCCCATGTTTTCGGGCAGAGGCAGGCTCTTATGGCAAGGATACCCGTGGACTTATCAGGCAGCATCAGTTTAATAAGGTGGAACTGGTTAAATTTGTCAAACCTGAAGATTCTTATAATGAATTGGAAAGACTACTTGAGAATGCAGAAGAAGTGTTAAAACTGTTAGAGATTCCATATCGGGTAATTGTCCTTTGCAAAGGGGATACAGGATTTTCTGCGGCAAAAACATATGATATTGAGGTCTGGTTGCCTGGACTTGGATGTTACAAAGAAATATCCTCGTGCAGTAATTTTGAAGATTTTCAGGCAAGACGGGCAAATATAAGATTTCGGGAAACAGCAGAATCTAAACCAGCCTTTGTTCATACCTTAAATGGTTCAGGCCTGGCTGTGGGTAGAACCTTGGTTGCTGTTCTGGAAAATTATCAACAGGCAGACGGAAGTGTGATTATTCCACGAGTGCTTCAGGGTTATATGGATGGGCTTGAATCCATAATGTAGGGGCAACTCTTGCAGTTGCCCTCCATCTAATTAGAGTAGATGGGTAAAAAGGTATCCTCTGTGTGCTTTGTGGTGAATGGTTTTTAGCCATGTCAAAAATTCCTGCCAGATTTTCGTTGACTTTTTTTCTGTAGTATGGTATATTTATAAAAATACATAACTACTCACCACAAAGGCACGAAAACACAAAAAGTTGATAAGTTGAATAGTTGATGGGTTGATAAGTGGATGAATTGATAGGAAATGTTTATGAAT
>MNYI01000227.1 GCA_001873945.1 Candidatus Desantisbacteria bacterium CG2_30_40_21 | reverse complement strand
TGATCTGTCATTCCCGCTTGTCGGGAATCCTTCTTTGTTGAGTATATCAGATGTGATCGGCTAAGAAGAAGGATTCTGGACAAGCCAGAATGACAAGGAGAAGAAGGATCCTGTCGATTCGTAGTTATCTCTTGATAGCTGAGTAGTTACCTTGGATTTTTGATATAATAAATTATAATCTGAATGAATCAACAAGGGGGTGTTTTGAAAAATGGTTAAGGTTGAGGTTAATGTACCTGAAATAATTGGAGAATTTTATTATGAGGATAGGGATATTGTTGTAATAGAGGCTCTTCGACATGTTGTTTTTGGGGCAATAAAAAAGAAAACAGATAAATTAAAAGAGGCAGATATTCAAATTAAATATTTTGAAAAGAAGTATCATCAGGGTTTTGAGGATTTTCAGAAAAATATGCCACTTAATGACGAGATAGAATTACATGAAAATTGGGTAGAATGGTCGTATTGGGTAGAAGTGCAAAAAAGGCTAAAGAATACCATTGGAAAGATGAGCTTTTTGTATGGGGAAAATTTATGAGGTATGAGGTTTTAAGGGCATACTCCAGTATCATATTTAAGGTAGAGAGCAGTAATTATTCTTCAGAAGAAGGCGTGGAGAAATTCAAGGCTAAGCTCATCTTGTGTGATGGAAGTAACTTGCGAATTTCTGAAACATGGATAGATAAAAGTTTAGTCGCATATAGTTATTATTGGTTAGATGAAGATTATAACCAGATAATAGGATGGGATAATGCCCCTCATCATCAGGAATTAGATAATTATCCGCATCATAAGCATATAAAGATAAAAAAGATGGTTATTCCATCTTATGAGGTAAAATTAGAGGATACGCTTTCTTTTCTTAAACGATATTTTGAAATTGTATAAAACAGCGTTTTTCTGTCCTCGCAAATGTACGACAGATATATACTGCCTTTGCACCTTTGCGAGAAATAGGAAATGAAAAATCAAGCTAATTCCAGAAATTACCGATAAATAAACAAAGGAGGATACATTGGACTTCAAACCATACTTAAACAATCTATTAGCTGATAGTGAAATAGGCAAATGGGGAACACTTTATGTGTCCCTTCATATTACTGAAAGTGCTGAGGATTTGCCTATTATCCCCTGTCTACGGCAGATGATATTAGAAGAAACAAAGGGGTTAATTGAAGATGGTGCCCCTTTACCGGAAGGGCTGGCATGGATAAAAAAGAGGCAGACAATACAGGGCATGGTAGGAAAGGGACAAGCAGGATACAATCCGCAGGCAGAGGTGTTGCCTCTTATCTTAATAGGTGAATCCGGCTCGGGCAAAACCACATCCCTGAGATATTTAGCAGGTTTATATGCCACAAAATGTCTTCAGGAACTTAACGATAGAGGTAGCACCTCTGGCAGCGAACAGGATACTCCCGCTGTATTAATCCCTATCTTTCTGGACATGGGTGGGTTTCGCTCTGGAAATTTTATAGACTACCTCCTTGATGAATTAAATAGCAGAAAACTTTCCCTTACCCATGATCAGTTAAAAGTGTTATTTGAGCAGAACCTGTTTCTAATCTTGATTGATGGGCTTGACCTTCTTTGCCCCTATGATGGCTTTAATCCTGTGGAATCTATCCAGAAATTTATCAGTCAATTCCCCAGAAACCGCTACATCCTGAGCTGCCGTAAAGGGGTTTGTTACACCAGTTTCCCGGCAAATTATAAGGTTATAGAATTATTAGAATTAACCGAGGAAGATATAAGGGAATATCTTGGTCATTATGTTAAAGATATAGAAAAAAGAGATATGGTCTTTAATGCCATTATGGGGGATCCCAGCCTGAAAGAAATTGCTGAAAGCCCGCTTCTGTTACTGCTAATGATGGTAACCTTTATCCGTTATAAAAAGATACCAAAAAACAAGACAGATGTTTACTCTGCATATATCAATTGCCTTTATGATCTCTTTGAAAAAATGGGCAAACTTGTTGAAGCAGACAAAAAGATAATTGCACAAGGGCTGTCCATAATAGGATTTACGCTTCAAATGCATAATGCTACTGTTCTGGACAAACAAGAGGTTATTAACCTGTTTAAGAATATTGCTGCTCGTAGCGGATATAAGGACAATCTTCCGGAAGAAATACTCCATCTCTGCACCCAGCTTGGCATTGTCAGGGTTCAAAAAAATGAGGTAAAATTCTTTTATCAATCATTTCGGGAGTATTTTGCTGCAGAGAGGCTAAAACAACTATTTTCTGCATCTGTAGATTTATCTTCTATTTACAATCATCCAAGGTGGGAGGATGTGCTTGTATATCTATCAGGGCTAATGGATATGGTCAATACCTCTAAATTGGTCAATGAAATACTGAGCATGCCTTATAAGTATCGCAATCCGCTATTTTTAGCCGCTGAATGTGTAGCCAGCGGTGATGTAGAGGAGGCAATCGAAAATAAAGTAATAGGGTTGTTAAGGGAAATGTTAAATGGCAGGTACTGGTATAATCAAAGGGAGGCACTCTATGGGCTTGCCAGAATAGCCGGCCGTGCAGTTCGCAAACAGGCATCCATGTCAGATAAAATGGTAAGGGATTATCTATCTGATACGGGTAAAAATAAAGCAGTTGATATCTTCATCGAAAGGCTTAAGGATGAGGATTGGATACGGCGGGAAAAATCTGCCAGAGCACTTGGAAAGGTGTGTGATCGTGAGGTTATCCCCTATCTGGAGAAATTACTTACAGATGAATCTCCAGCTGTGTACAATGCTGCCTTTGAAGCCATTATTGAGATAGAACGAAGGGAAAGAGAAAATGTCAGGCTCTCTTTTCCTCAAATACAAGATGACATGCTTGTATCGATTATTCCAACAAAAAAGGAAGAGCCTGAAAAAAAGGCAACATTACCACAAAAGGATATGCCTGAACCACTGCCTGTAGGCAAGACAACAATAGTTTTTATGAGCCTGATACGGTCAATAGAATTAATCAAACAGATTGGCGGTGAAACAAGGGGATTAACCGGGCTACAGTTTTATAATAATATTGTCAGACCTATGGTAGATGATGGACAGGGAAAAATACTTAAATTTACTGGTGGAACATTTGTTGTCTTGTTTGAAGAGGCTGAGCATGCAATTAATACAGCCATCAAGATACATGCGGCAATAGATGAGTATAATCTCAGACAGCCAAGACGGAAACTTTACATGCGGATTGGAATAGTTTCAGGCAATCCCGAGCCACAAACCTCACTCACAAGTGTTGAGGTAAAATTAGCTGTTAAGATTGGACAAATAGCCATTGCCGGACAAATTTTAGCTGGAGAAAACACCTATAAAATAATAAAAGGAAAGGATACTTCGCCACCTAAGTTCCGTTACTTTGGGTCAAAAAGATTATTAAAAAATGATGAAACAAGGGTTGGTATCTATGAGCTTTTGTGGCGTGGTGAAAGCTATGCCGCAATGATCAAGGAGTCAGTAATGGCTGTAGAATATCTTGATCTGGTTGTAGGGCATAATATTAGTAAGGATGTTCAACTCTCTGCCAGAATAAGTATTGCCCGTAACTTCTTAAAGAGGGCAAAGGGACTGATGTTTGCAAAATCACCTGACCCACTTCTGATAGAATATCCGCATCCAACAGGAACAAGAGTCTCTGTTCACATGTTTTTTGTCAATATAGCCCTTGATATAATCTGGCTTGATTCGAGCTTTAAGGTTGTAGATCTTGCCGAGAATGTCCCTCCATTTAATCCGCTCAAACCTGCGTCGTGGAAAGCATACACCTCACAACGATTAGCTAAATATGTGCTTGAACTGCCTGCAGGCAGGGCACATGTGGGTAAGGTAGAGGTAGGGGATTTGATATTGTTTAAGGAACAGAGGGGAATATAAGACAGATGATAGGATGGCTACTGTCGTGTCATCTGTTCACCGAGAATGGCTGATATATCCCCATTCGCACAACCTCTTATAGGCATATTCTGCCTTTTCTCCCTTAGTGGTTAATTGGAGAAGCCTTTTGTAATATCCGGCTGCTGTTTCTATCTTCTTTAGTTTTTCATAGTTAAGCCCGAGATAAAAGACAACATTTACATTATCAGGGACAAGTTTATCAGCTATCTTTAGATGAGTAATTGATGTCTTAAAATTATTGGTTGTATGAAGTATAAGCCCTGCTAAAAAGCGGCTCATAAACAGGTCAGGATATATGGAAAGAGACTGTTTGATTTCATTTGTAGCTTCATCATATTTCTTTTCAGCAAAATATGTCGCAGACAGGGTGGTATGAATTAAGGCTTCATCAGGGGCAATAGTCAGGGCGTTTTTAAGCTTTATGATAGCATCTCCAAATTTTTCCTTTTTTGTCAACTCCTCAGCTTGATCACACTGTTTATATGCTAGACTAACTTTTTTTAAGTAATTTGTATTCTTTAGGAACTCATCGACTTGAAAAGTATTTGATTGAAGTGTAGCAAAATTTGACTGGATTTGTGCCTTAGCATTCTCTATTCGTTCCAAGGGCATGGGATGACTCTGGAACATTATCTCCAACTTTGACGGCTCTCTCTGAGATAAGGATTGAAGGATTTGCATGGCTTGAACAAACCCGACAGGATTATATCCGGCTTTAACCATATATTCCATGCCCAGAGCATCTGCTTCTCGTTCCTGATCACGACTATATTTCATGACAATCAGGTTTGTAGCCAGCCCTGCGGCTGTGTTATAATATTCCCGATTCTTAACCTCTTTTGCAGCCATAACAGTATCAAGCAGTGATAACCCAAAACCTGTCAAGACAGAGCGGGTATATCCAGAGGCAACATGCCTTGCAGCTACATGGCCAATCTCATGGCTAAGTACGCCAGCTAATTGGTCTTCATTCTCCATAAGGTTAAGAAGCCCTCTGGTAATGCTAATCTTGCCCCCTGGCAGGGCATAGGCATTTATTACAGAGGTATTAACCACATTAAATTCATAATTTAATTGCGGACGATGGCTTTTTGCGGCACATTTTTTCCCTGTTTGATTAATGTACGATTGCAGATTTTTATCTTGAAACAAGCCGTTTGATACCTGAGTATACACAGGATAATAACTATCACCCATAGCCATTTCTTTATCTTCGGACATGAGATTAAACTGTTTCTCGCCGGTAACAGGATTGGTGGCACAGCCTGAAAGGGAAAGGAATAAAAGCAGTAGAAATAATTTATGTAACGGCATAATACAGACCTCGTAAACTTAGGATCTGTCACAAAATAAATGTGTTACATCGAGGTTGCCAATTCGCCTCCTCCAGTGGCGTTACAAGACTTAAGGCATAGTGAACTATGCCTTAAGTCGCACCTTGCTGGACAAGATGAAGTGGCAACCAAATGTAACAGTTATTTTGGGACAGACCTTTACTTTTATTCACTCAACCACGAAGGCGAAAAGAGTTTATGTCCAAGCAATACCCTGGCAGTTTTCACAAACTCTATCTGTTCTTGAGTAAGGCTGCCTATAGCTGGTTCTTCTCCGTCCATAACCTGCCAGACAATCTTTTGCAGGTCTCCTCTCTTACCTTTGGCTATTTCAATTAACCTTTCATCAAAGGCATCTGCAATAGCTGATGTCATACCATTTCTTTCAAGCATAATAAGAAAGGTTTGATTGAGAATATCCCTTAATTCTCGTGGCAATCCATTGGAAACATTGGACAAGCCACAAGTAACTCTGCAGCCGGGTGCCATTTCCTCAAACATCAATACAGACTCTAATGTCGCTTTAACTGCATCCTGTTGGAAGGCAATTGGTGGGGTAAATGGGTCAAACCAAATGTCTTCATTTTGCACATTATACTCCATAGCTTTACCAATAAGATCAGCTGCCAACATTCCCCTTTCATCATTATCCCTTGGCAGCCCCTGTTCACTAATCAGTAGGCAAACACAACCAGTATTATATTTTTGTACCAATGGAAATAATGCATCCATTCTCTCTGGAATGCAACTGATAGAGTTTATCACTGCCTTTTGCTTACAAAATTTCAAGCCTGCCTCTATGGCTGCTACATTCAAAGTATCAAGAAAGAGTGGCAGTGTAACCACCTCTTGTACGGTTTTAACCATCCATTCCATGATAGCTACACCCTCTTTGCTTGCAGGACCTATGTTCAAATCAATGAAATCTGCACCCATTTCCTGTGATTTGACTGCTACCTTCTGGATAGTCCTTGCATCCCTACCCTTGATTGCCTCCTTTATCCGTGGAGAAATAACATGAATGTTTTCCGCGATGACAATAGCCATTTTTATCGTACCTCCTTATTAAATTTGACATTTAGTATACCTTATTGTCCATTAAGTAGGGGCAATTAAAGCAACAATAAAACATATACTCAACGACGGCATAAATTGCGTTTTTCACTGGTCTTAATCAACGATAGCTGCGTTGTTCAGGTTTTGCAATAGTACACTATTGCTCACCTTGCGCGCCATTGCTCTCGTTGATTAATCCTCTACCCGAAAATTCACAATTTATGCCGTCGTTGAGTATAGCATCCTTTAAAGTCTATGCCGCTAATATCTGTTGTGTAACTTCCACACCCGCTTTGTACAAAAAGTCAGGACACATATCGGCACCGTTGTCCCAGACAATTGTATCTATACTTGAGTTTACACGAACCTTCTTGAAATAGCCAATGTCTTTCAGTGGCTCGAAAATTTCACCATCCAGTTCCTTCGACAAGTCAACTAATCGCACTCTGCCATCATCAAACGACAATAGCAGTTTGTAGTCGGATACATAGGTAACATCTTTTACGATATGCATCAGTAACCTCCTATTCCAATGGTTCTATCCACTTGAGGGGTTTTCTTGCTCTGGTCAGTTCCCAATCCTCCATCAGTTCGTTACGGTGCTCAAAAGCCCACTCAAGCACAAACGAGACAATGCGTTTCGGCAAATGCCCCTCAATGAGCCGCAAGTCCGAGATGGTGAAACTTGCCCTTTGACCACTATAGATGGCGTGAAAGTGTGGTACTGAGTGTTCCTCTTTGTAGTACATTCCAATCACGATTCCGAAAAACCTGCTAACTTCCGGCACAAGTCCCTCCCTTAAGGATGTTTTTCAAAATACCTGAGGGTAATTAAGGCAACAATTGAAAACATAGCACCTATTACTACAATAGCCCACATGATTAATCCTCCTTGTCTGGTGGAATTGTTTTTACGCCAATTGCAAAGAGAACTACAGCCAACAACCCTCCTGAAATAACAGGTAGCCACTCTATTGAATCTTTTGCGAATAAACTTCCTATCGCTACAGTAGTAGCAAGATATTTCGACAGGTCAAGAAATACCCTGCCAGCCTCTTTACGCCGTTCTCTGTTCATAATCATTATTCTATTCCGTTTCACCCGCTGTGTTACTCCATGGTGAGTATTTACCCTTAATTACACCTGCATTTGTTTCAAAAATCCCGGTAAACTTGGCGCCTCCCTTGGTCCAACAATTACCTTCCAACCTGCCCCCATTTCTTCCTCTAAATCACCGGATAATTCTGCCACATATCCAGGGATAATCAGATTTCGATGGGATATCTTTTCTGTTATCCCCGAGCTTTTAATAAACTTAGCAATTGATTCCGCATTAAATTTCCCTGCTGACCATGCGGTCAGGACAGAGAGTCCCTCGGTATTCTGTATTGCCAACCAAACAGGCTTTCTGGACGATTCTATTTCACCAGCAACAAGGAAGTATGTCAATGAAAAATTTGTCGTTATCAGAACTGGAGAATCTTTGTCAGGGTTATTGAATTCGTATACCTTTTCTTCCATGGTCATGGGTCTCTGTGGATCTGTGTAAATATTCATCCGGAGACAGAAAAGGGGATAGGTGTAATGCGGCTCAAGGGTAGACAAGATAATAATCCCACTATACTTTGCCACAAAGGTTGCTGCAATCACCATCTCTTCATTCTTGTCTGAAGTAAAATCACACGGAAAATTAATCGTTGGGAAACCCAGCGGTCTGAATATCTTTTTTAATGCCAATCTTCGCATCATTGTCTCTTGTTCAAATCGATCCTTCAAGACCGTACCAATTGGATACAGGACAATATCTTTGACACCAGAGGCGGTTAGTTTATTTGTCAAATCAGCCAATTCATCCAAATCCTTTCCCTTGGCAACTACCGGGCAATTATTTTCTTTAGCCAATTGTGCTACTTGAGCAAGATTATCTGTATTTACCCCGCAAAGCAACGGCTTTCTGTCCCTGCAGAGACTCAGTCCAGCCTCAAGAACAATTGAGGAATCACTCATCAGCACCAATAATGCTTGAGTTTCATCCATAACCCTCTTGACTATAACCTTAAACCGCTCTGCATCTCCGGTTACGCTTTTAATAGCCATAACCTCTGCCTTCATCATTATTCCAACCCGTTCAAACCCTGTTGCCTTAAACTGTTCAATATGTTTGCTTAAAATATCATCCGACATCTCATCAGTCAGCAGAAGTCCAATACATGGTTGATGTTCAAACCGCTTGTCATGGCGAAACATAACCGTTTCCTCACCAATTTTTAAGGCATCATCCCCTGTGCCAATTGTTACTGGCCTGATGGGTGGGGCAGTTGCTTCAGCTATCTGTGCCACAACATCATCAGAGACATCCGGACAGAGAGAAATCTCCATCTTGCCTGCTGCTACCTGCATGGCAAACGCCAGACAAGTAGGAAGATTACACTTCTTACAATTTGTTTTCGGTAATTTTTTGAAAATATCCAAACCTGAAAGAGCCATTTTGTACCTCCACGGAAAAATTAATTGTAACCGTTCACGACTAATAATATTTTAACACAGAGTTCACAGAGACGACAGAGGGACACAGAGCTTAAATTCCAATCATCATACGACTGATTTTCATACAATAAGCAGTTATCTTACCTGAACCTGAAAGCCGATTGTCCTCTTTCTCTATGTGTAACTACTCACTACGAAGACACGGAGACACAGAGAAAAACAGAGAATTGATGAGAAATACCCTTATTTTTTATTTTTCCAGTACCATAAAAATATCGGAAATCTTCTGTG
>MNYI01000155.1 GCA_001873945.1 Candidatus Desantisbacteria bacterium CG2_30_40_21 | reverse complement strand
GTCTCCTTTTATGGGCTATTTTTTTGGACAGTGTCTATTTCACATAACTCGTTGTCTGTTAGGATGTTATGGTTTTAATGGTTGATTTTTCATAAAAGATAACACCAATAAAATCAATTACTTGCAAATACTGAATGTCCAATTTTGCTCTGTTTGGCGTAACTTGTTGAGAGTCAACGACTTCAATCATCACGATAAATTGACTTGTAGAAGTCTGTTGTTAATTGTAATTAGAACGGTATAGTGAGTCCAACTTAATTGTGACATCAGTGATGTCACAATTGGATAGGTCTTATAAAATTCTTCGTTGGCGAAATAGCCCATGTACAGGTTCATCTGTCCGATATCGTAGTGCTGAACATCATTTATTTTAAGGTATATAAGCACAAAACAGCGGAGTAAGTTAAACTTTGTGCCCTTTGTGGTTAAAAACATTCGCGTTACTCTGCAACTAAGCGGCTACTCCCAACCCCACAACCCCGCAAAAACTGTCCGGTATACGAATCTTCATTCCTTGCCACCTCTTCAGGTGTTCCAACAGCCACTACCTGTCCCCCCTCATCACCACCCTCTGGTCCAAGGTCAATGATATAATCAGCGGTTTTAATTACATCCAGATTATGCTCAATAATAATTACAGTATTGCCGGCATCCCTGAGCCTTAAAAGGACATCCAACAGCAGATGAATATCTGCAAAATGAAGACCAGTGGTTGGTTCATCCAGCAGGTATAGGGTTTTACCTGTGGATCGTTTGCTCAATTCTGCAGAGAGTTTTATTCTTTGTGCCTCTCCGCCAGAAAAGGTAATTGCTGACTGTCCGAGCTTAATATATGAAAGACCAACATCCATCAGAGTTTGGAGCTTGTTATAAAGGGATGGGATAGCCTTAAAAAAATTCCATGCCTCTTTCACAGTCATATCAAGAACATCTGCAATGCTCCTGCCTTTATACCTTACCTCTATCGTTTCCTTGTTATACCTTTTCCCCTTACATACCTCGCAAGGAACATAAACGGCCGGCAAGAAATGCATCTCTATCCTGATAATCCCATCCCCCTGACATGCTTCACACCTGCCACCTTTAACATTAAAGCTAAACCTGCCAGGGGCATACCCCTTCATCTTTGCCTCAGGCAACAACGAAAAGAGGTCTCTGATATGGGTAAATAATCCTGTATAGGTAGCAGGGTTAGATCTTGGCGTCCTTCCAATAGGAGATTGATCAATGTCAATTACCTTGTCTATATACTCCAGCCCGAAAACACTATTGTGTTTTCCTGGTTGAACACGACTATTGTATAACCTTTGCATCAACAGGGGATAAAGCGTTTCTCCAATAAGAGTACTCTTGCCTGAGCCAGATACCCCGGTAATACAAATAAATAATCCAATAGGAATCTTTATTGTGATATTTTTTAGATTGTGATGAGATGCTCCCTTTATCTCCAAAAACCTTTCACCATGACACCTTTTGGCTGGTATGGGGATAGCTACATCTCCCCGAAGATATTTACCGGTAAGAGAATCCTTGTTAGTCAAAATATCCTCAAGACTTCCTTGAGCCACTATTCTTCCGCCTACTTCCCCTGCCCCTGGACCAAGGTCAATAATAAAATCTGCCTGTCTGATGGTTGCCTCGTCATGTTCTACCACAATAAGGGTATTCCCCATATCTCGCAATTGACACATGGTATTTAAGAGTTTTTGATTATCCCTTTGGTGAAGACCAATACTGGGCTCATCAAGCACATACAAAACCCCAACCAATCCTGAACCTATCTGGGTTGCCAGATGAATCCTTTGTGCCTCTCCACCAGAGAGGGTTTTGGTCATACGATCAAGGCTAAGATAACTCAAACCCACATTACTCAAGAATTCAAGCCTTTTCTGTATCTCCTGCAATATCTTCTTTGCCACAAGCCTTTCAAACTCAGTCAAAACAATATCCTCAAAAAACCCGTTTAACTCTTTAATAGACATCCCTGTTATCTGGCTAATGGATTTTTCACCCACAGTTACATAAAGGGACTCCTTTTTTAATCTTGCCCCCTGACAGGCAGTACAGGTTTTAGTAGTCATATAACCTGTCATATCTTCACGAACCCTTTCTGATTCTGTCTCTTTATATCGTCTGTTAAGGGTTGGGATTACGCCCTCATACCCCCCATAATACCTTTCCCCATATTTTGTCTGGCAATAATATCCATCGCTTGACCCATAAAGGATAATATTCTGCTGCTCTTTTTTTAAGCTTCCAAAAGGAACATCTAATAAAAACCCTTCCTGCCTTGCTACCCGTTCTATCTGATAGAGCCATGAAGAAGAAAAACCCAGAGGAACGATCGCCCCTTCGTAAATATTCTTTGACTTGTCTGGCACAATCAGGTCTGGGTCAATTTCTATCTTAGAGCCAAGACCTGTACATTCCGGACATGCCCCATACGGACTATTAAAAGAAAACGACCTTGGAGACAACTCCTCATAACTAATCCCACAATCAACACAAGCCATTTGTGCAGAGAAGAATTTTTCATCCACTTCATCAACAATCACCATGACTATTCCCTTAGCAAGAGCAGAAGCAGCCTCTATGGAATCAGATAGCCTACCTCTTATATCCGGCTTAAGAATAAGCCTGTCCACAACTATTTCAACATTATGGTTCTTGTTTTTTTTCAGGGAGATCTCTTCAGACAGGTCATGCACCTGCCCATCTACTCGAACTCGAATGTAGCCGTCTTTTCTGGCTGAAGCAAAAACCTGCTGACATTCCCCCTTTCTACCCCGAACAACAGGGGCAAGAATCTGGAGTTTTTTGTCTTCTTTCAAAGACATGATCTGCTCCACGATTTCATCTACACTTTGTTTTCTGATTAGCTTGCCACAATTATAGCAGTGAGGAATGCCTATTCTGGCATAAAGAAGTCGGAGGTAATCGTATATTTCTGTTACCGTTCCTACTGTTGATCGCGGATTTTTTGCAGTTGTTCTTTGCTCAATAGCAATGGCTGGAGAAAGCCCGCCAATATAATCAACATCTGGTTTTTCCATCTGTTCCAAGAATTGTCGGGCATAGGCAGAAAGGGACTCAACATACCTTCGTTGTCCTTCAGCATAAATAGTATCAAAGGCAAGAGAAGATTTCCCAGAACCAGAAAGCCCGGTAACAACCACAAATTTGTTTCTGGGAATGTCTATATCTATATTTTTCAGGTTGTGAACCCGTGCACCTTTTATGATAATTTTTTCGTCCAAGATAACACATCCATTGTCTGACCAGTCAGACTGGTCAGACTTGTCAGACTTTGCACTACCGTATCTTCTCCATAATCCTATCCAGATCCTCTTGTGAATAAAACTCTATTTCAATCTTTCCAGCACCCTTCGCTGTTTGATTAATCCTAACCTTCGTACCAAGAGATTGCATCATTTTTTCCACGCAAGACTCCAGGGCAATATCAATAACAGGTTTTTTTATTGGCTCCTTAGATGTTTCACGTGAAACATTTTCTTTTATTTTTTTAACAAGAGTTTCCGCCTCTCTCACAGAGAGACCTTTTTTTACAATCATTTCACATGCCTCTTGTTGCTCTTTTTCATTGTCCAAGGATAAAATCGCTCGAGCATGCCCCATAGAGATTGTTTCCTTAATAACCTCTTCCTGAATAGATTGAGGTAATTTTAAGAGTCGAAGACTATTGGTAATAGAGCTTCTATCTTTCCCAACCTTTTTGGATAAAACATCCTGAGTTATATGGAATTCACGGATCAATTGTTGATATGCCCCTGCCTCTTCAATGGGGTTAATATCTTGCCTCTGGATGTTCTCAATTAAGCCAATCTCTAAAGCATCCTCGTTGGACATCTCCCGTACAATTGCTGGAATCCTTTCCATGCCAGCCTCATGAGCAGCTCTCAGCCTTCTCTCGCCAGCAATCAGCTCATACCCATCTTTATTGGAACGAACAATTATTGGCTGAATAACACCCTTCTCCCGTATGGATTCGACCAACTCCATTTGCTTTTCTGGATTAAAGTGTCGTCGAGGCTGATATTTTCCAGGGATAATTTCCCCAATCTTAATCTCCCGAACCGTCTCCCCTCCTGATCTTGCCTCTGGAATTAAGGCATCTAAACCCTTTCCTAACGCTATCCTTTGCATTTTTTACTTCTCCTTATGTTAATTTTGAACATAAACCGTGTCCGTAGGATAAGCGCCAGACAGGAATGTCTGTCCTGCCTTTTCCCTGCGGACACAAATCACGCCTTCTGATAAAACCAATAATACGCCGAAAAGCAAACATAATAATGTTTCAATTCCCGATGAAGAGGAAGTCGTATTCTGGTTTGCTTTGAGGTTATATTTTGTCCGGGAACCTCATACACTGCCTCTGTCCAAGCACTATCTGCATTCTCATGTGTCCAGACCCCTATAAATTCCTCATTCACCCAGACCTCTATAGGCGTATAGGTTGATGTCCTCTTGACTATCTTTAATCCCTTTCCCGGAATAGTATTGACTACCATGCTCTCTCCACCGGTAATCTGTCTACCCGCATCAATCACTACTACTGACGAATTGTTCAGGTATGAATACATGCAAGCCTCATCTTGATAGAGCAAGCCATAGAACATCCCTGGCTGTGTCTCCCAAAATTTGTAGTGATGAGCCTTTTCATTCTCGATATCCCCAACATCAACAAAATCGACCAAACGATACCCCTCCAATTTTTCGTTAACGGTCCGAACAGTATCGCCACTGTGGGCAAGACTCCAATCGACCTTGTAGACTGTCATGGGTGAGGAACTGCCGGCAATAGTTGAATCAATGAGCTTGAACTGCTTTATTTCCTCCTTTAACATGCCTATCTTATCAAAGCTAAACCAGCTCGGATAGATAATAAAATAATCCGGATATTTCTTTGGGTCAAGTGCCTCTAAAAACTCAAAGATGCTTCCTGCCCCATTTGCCCATGACCAACCAACCTTGTTTGTCCCAAGACCAAGCAGATCAATTATGTACCTGTCCCCAAGATACTTTACTGCCCCAAGGTCATTAACAGCAACCACTGCATCCTTTGGTATATTTTTTTCTATCCACATTCCAAGAATCATTTGTTGATTGTAAATATCTTTACAATTTTTTCCATATGCCACGGAGAAGTACGCAGTATTTAATATGCCAAACAATAGGAAGAAAGAGGCTAAGGAGATAAAGGCAGGCTTTATTAGTGTGTTACCCTGACATATTAATTTGACAAACAATAAAAGTCCGGCAACCACAAATATTAAAAACAAAGGGTAAAAGGGAATAAGATAACGATGCCAGTGCCATTTGACCGGAAGCGAGACGCAAAGGGAAAAAATACCTATCATCATCAGACAAAGGGTCAATGCCCCAACCCCCAGTATTTTCTCTTTTATCTCTTTTGTTACAATGGATAAGACTCCAAGAAGACCAAAAAAAAGAAAAAATGGGGCAAAATAAACTGCCTCTTGATCCTCATTGGCATACATAGCCGGGCTGTATTTACCAGCAAATCCTGAAAAGATATCTTTCATTATATAAAAATAATATTTACCTGCTGTAGCTGCTATATCAAATAGATTTGAATTTGGTCTGGAAAGGGGGGATTTAGCAATCATGGTGTTAAATGTCAGGCTGCCTGTAAAAGCATAATTCATTATTACAAATATCATTCCAAACCCAACAGGGATAAGAAAATAGTAGTTTCTTTCATTCCGAAGGAAAAAGATAAAGCCAAAAAGCACACCTGAAAGAATTAATCCCTCTGGCCTGGTTAATGCCATGATACTGGCAAAAACTATTGTCCAGACATATTTTTTCTTTTCTGATTCAAGGAGAAAGGCATACAGGACAGCCAATATCATACACATAAAAAATCCTGTCTCCATCCCACAAAAAAAACTCCAGAGGATTTGACCATTAAATAAAAAAAGTAGCCCCAGAATAAGACCTGTTGTTTCGTCAAATAGCCTTCTGCCAATATTAAATATTAATAGCGAGGAAACTATTAAACATATCAACCCCAGCCCAAGTGAGTAGGCAAGGATACCTGTCTTGCCAATGCCCAATAAAAACCCTATCGCCAAAATAAATGGGTATAAAAGACTGGTTGCCCCTGTTGTTGGACTATCTCCAGTATTGTATTGAAAGGGAACGCCATGACAGATTTGCTTAGCGTACTGAAAAAAGATAAAGGTATCGTCTAATGGTGGGGCAAGATGACCGTCTGTGTAAAAAAGCATGGACATTAAAAAAATACCGCCAAGAAGAATGGCTATTGTGCTGAATAATATTATGTATCGTTTTCGCATAACTCTCCCTCAGAATTCATAATGCGGAAATGTAAACAATACTTATGTCCTTTTTTACTTCCCGCTCCGCATTCTCATTTCCGCATTGTTTTACCTCTGATAAAACCAATAATGTGCTGGAAAATATTCATTCTTATCCATGGTCAGGACACTTATTCTTGTCCGTTCTGTAGTTATCCACTCAGATGGAATATCCAGAATAGCTTCTGTCCATACATTTTCAGCCCCTCTGTCTTCCTTCCACATCTTTTTATGCTTATCATTAACCAATATCTCTACATTGAACTTGCCCCTGTGCCGAACAATCATCTTCATATTTGTTGACGGTCTTGTCTTTATCACCATCTCTTCTCCCCCGGTAAGAACCCTTCCACCGTCAGCAACAATCAATTCCTGATTGGAGAAGAATGGAAGTTTCAGGGCATAGGTAACTACCCCTGGTTTGTGTTCTGTTTCCCAGAATCTGTAATCATGAGTTTTTTCGTCTACAATGTCCGCTACATCCAAGTTATCTATTAATAACCATCCATCCACTTCCTTTAATACAGACACGCAAGAATCCCCTTTGTGAAGCCACGCCTTTTCTGCCTCATAAACAACAAGTGGTGAAATCTGTTCAATGGTTACCATCTTAGAGGAATACACCCTTTTGCCAAGCAAACCAGACTGTTCAAATCCAAACTCATTCTCTGGCAGGACAAAGAATTGAGGATAAACATCCCTTGATTCCAATGCCTCAAAGATGCTCCCTTGCCCATGCCTGAAGGATGCAGCTAATCCATTGCTGCCTATTCCTGAAATATCAATAAATCTTCTCTCACCAAAGTATGCCAGAGGGCTCATCCCATTAGTAGCAATAACAGCATCTGGAGGAAATTTTTCCTGTATCATCTTTCCAAGGGTAATCTCATGATAATAGGTATTATAACAACTTTTACCATAGATTACACTAAAGGAAATTGTGCTGCACAAAGAGAAGAGCAAAAAGAAACAACAGAATCCATAAAAGATCTCCTTATACGATATAGCACCTCCGACAGGGGTTTTGGGGAGCAAAGAAGCAATTGCCTGAGAAAACTGGTGTGTACCCAAGGCAACTAAAATTATGAAAATAGGATAATAAGGAATTACCGATATATTCCATAAGGAATGTATTGGATACAGAATCGAGGAAAGTAATATCCCTCCAAAAAACCAGAGAACGATTAAAAATATCCCTCCCAGATGTCTTGCGATTACCTCTCTTGCAGCAAGGGCTAATCCCATCAGTCCAAAGAAAAGGGCAAAGGGTGGAAAATAGGCAGAGACCTGACCCTGATCAGGGTTATTAATATTAAAATATTCCCCGCTAAATCCAGAGAATATGTCCTTGATAAGGAAAAAGTAATACTTACAAGCCTGTCCTATTATCTCTGGAAGGGGGGTGTTTGCCTGAAAAAGGATTGATTCTGAATGAATGGTATTTGGCAGAAGATTGCCTGTAAACAGAAAATTCATAAACAAATGAAATCCACCAATTATAGCCGGAATAATAACTAAAACACCCCTTGAAAATTCCATTTGTTTGAAGATGATCATGTTGATGAAAAAAACTATGGTTAATATCCAAACCAGAATAATCCCTTCAAATCGGACAAGAGCCAAAGATGAGGCAAAAATTATCACACCTATGTAGTTATTGATATTTATTGCCCTAAGAAAATAATATATTGTTAGCAATATAAGTGTTGCAAACAGAAGGGTTTCCGTGCCACCAAGGTATGTCCACAGGATTGTCCCGTTTAGCAAAAAGAGAAGAGCCGCAAACATCCCTGTCTCTTTGTTTGCAACTGATTGCCCTATTAGAAAAAGCAGCCAGGCTGAAAGCAAAAGAAGCACTACACCTGAGAAAAAAGCATAAAGGATTATTCCAGCCCCTTTTATCCCCAGCACAAAGGCAGGCATTAAAAGCAGGGGATACAATAAGCCGCCTGCACCAGTGCTGGGACCATCCCCTGATGCATATCGAAAAAATTCACCCGCGGCTATTTGTTTAGCATACTGAAACTGATAAAACACCTTAGATGCTGGTAATGAAAGATGCCCCTCTGTATAAAAAAGCATAGCACTCAAATACAGGAGAGACACAAGAATCCCTGCCCCAAGAATAATCCATGTTTCTTTATTTACCTTTATCTGAAGGATAGCACCCCTGTTTGAACCTAATCCTTCAACCCTTTTTTTCTTTATTTTTCCCATGTTATGCCTCCCCTTGTTTTGTCAAAAACTCTCTGGCAAGTGCCATATAACCCTCTGCACCCTTAGAACTAATATCATAAAGAATAACAGGCTTTCCAAAGCTTGGTGCCTCTGCAAGACGAACATTATTAGGGATAAGTGTCTTATATGTCTTATCAGCAAAACAGGTAGTAATTTCATTGACTACCTGTTGAGCCAGATTCGTTCTCGAGTCATACATGGTCAGTAGAATGCCTTCCATTTTTAGTGAGGTATTTAATTTCCCCTGAACCAGAGTAATAGTGCCAAGGAGTTGACTTAACCCTTCAAGGGCATAATATTCGCATTGAATAGGTACCAGAACAGTATCTGCTGCCACCATACTGTTTAGTGTAAGCAAACCAAGCGATGGTGGGGTGTCAATAAAGATAAAGTCATACTCATCTTTTATCCTTTGAATGGATTGTTTGAGCATAAACTCCCTCTTTTCTAAGGATACAAGCTCTATCTCTGCCCCGGTAAGGATAACATTAGATGGAACAAGGAATAGATGCTCTATCTCAGTGCTGCATATAGCGTCCTCAATAGGGGCATGTCCTATCAGAACATTATATGTATTGGGATTAGACTTGTGCTTATCAATCCCAAGCCCACTGGAACTGTTTCCCTGTGGGTCCATATCCACTAACAATATCTTTTTCCCCATCATCCCCAGACAGGCAGATAGGTTGATGGCTGTGGTTGTTTTTCCTACGCCACCTTTTTGATTAGAGACTACAATTGTTTTACCCATGTTTTATCCTCATCTGTTTTTATAATGTGGAATGCGGAACTATACTCAAGTGGGGCATAAATTGCGATTTTTTCGGTGAGAATTAATCAAGGAGAGCAATGGCGCGCAAGGTGAGCAATAGTGTACTATTGCGAACCTGAACAACACAGCTATCGTTGATTAAGACCAGCGAAAAACGCAATTTATGCCCCACTTGAGTATATATGCAATATCCAATCCTTTTTTACTTCCCGCTCCGTATTATTGTTGTGTCAACCTTAAAATGACGGATACGCCGGTAGGACAG
>MNYI01000214.1 GCA_001873945.1 Candidatus Desantisbacteria bacterium CG2_30_40_21 | reverse complement strand
GTTATCCTGATTTGAACTATATCAATTGTAACTACTCAGGTAAAGTAATTCACCACGGAGAACACATAAGTTGATAGGTTGATAGGTTGATGAGTTTATAGGTTAAAGGAACACAGATTCATAATTCATAAACATTTCCTATCAATTCATCCACTTATCAACCCATCAACTATTCAACTTATCAACTTTTTGTGTCTTCGTGCCTTTGTGGTGAGTAGTTACATTATAAGTAGTAAATCTGGCATGAAAATTGCTTGTAGTATTTAAGGAATATCCTTAAAATTAAAAAGGGAGGCTCTAAAATGCGATTAGATGGAATATTGGATAAGGCTCCGGATAGATACAAGGTGGCTATTGTTTTGTCCAGAAGGGTGCTTCAGCTTCAGCAGGGATCTTATCCTTTGGTTGAAACAAAGGAGAAAAATCCTATTGCTATTGCTCTGGAAGAGATGGCACAGGGAAAGATTATAGTGAATATGCCTGTAGCTTGAATGTAAGCCGTCAGCCTTTATATGTCCTATTGATGTTATGGTTTTTGCTGATTATTGACAGCTGAACGCTGATTATGTACAAAGTCGATGTGGTAGCAGAGGATAATTGCTGTCTTACCCGAGGACAGGAAAATGGCTGAAGATACCATTCTTATTATTGATGATGATATTGTGTCTCAAAGGAGTCTTTCCATAACCCTCAGAAGTAGAGGGTATATTACAAAGATTATCTCCAGCAGCCCAGTAGCTATTAAGATAGTTCAGGCAGCGCTTATAGATGTGGTTGTGCTTGATATTAATATACCTGGATGGATGGGGATGGAGATATTAAAGGAGATACATATCAGCAAACCAAAGCTTCCAGTGATAATTACCAGTGCATTTACCACAGAGGAGCTAATGATTGAGGCTATGGAGAAAGGGGCATACTCATTTATGCGAAAGCCTGTAAATACTAATTTTTTGAATGATTTGATAGAAGAAGCAGTGGGCATGTAGGGGCAGACCTATGTGTCTTCCTGTGCGTCTGCCCGAATGATAATCAGGACGAACACATAGGTTCGCCCCTATGAATAAAAATATAAGGAGGTTGAAAATATGGGAAAGGTAATTGGAATTGATCTTGGGACAACCAATTCATGTGTGGCTGTTATAGAGGGAGGTGAGCCTGTAGTCATCCCCAATTCAGAAGGGGGCAGAACTACGCCATCAATAGTTGCTTACACCAAAGCAGGGGAGCGGTTGGTGGGTCAGATAGCCAAAAGACAGGCAGTGACTAATTCAGAAAACACCCTGTTTTCTATTAAACGATTTATTGGAAGAAAATACAACGAAGTAAGTAGAGAAATGAAAGAAGCACCCTTTAAGGTTACAAATGCCAAAAATGGTGATGCATGGGTAAAGGCTGGAGACAGGGAATATTCACCTCAGGAAATATCAGCCATGATTCTTCAGAAACTAAAACAGGATGCAGAGACATATCTTGGGGAAAAAGTAACCGAGGCAGTTATCACTGTGCCAGCTTATTTTAACGATTCCCAACGACAGGCAACCAAGGATGCAGGCAAGATAGCCGGACTGGAGGTATTGAGAATTATCAATGAACCCACAGCTGCATCACTTGCCTATGGATTGGATAAAAAGAAAAATGAAATCATTGTAGTTTATGACCTTGGTGGTGGAACCTTTGATGTCTCTATCTTGGAGATAGGGGATGGTGTCTTTGAGGTAAAGGCAACCAATGGGGATACACATCTTGGTGGTGATGACTTTGACCAGAAGATAATTAACTGGTTGTGTGAGGAATATAAGAAGGATCAGGGGATAGACCTGAAACAGGACAAGATGGCTATTCAAAGGCTTAAAGAGGCAGCGGAAAAGGCAAAGTGTGAGCTTTCCACAACAATGTCTACAGAGATAAACTTGCCATTTGTTACTGCAGATGCCTCTGGTCCAAAGCATCTTAATACCACCCTGACTCGGGCGAAATTAGAACAATTAGTAGGTGATCTGCTTGAACGCACAACAGGTCCATGTCAAAAGGCATTAGCTGATTCCGGGATACAGACTTCATCGATAGATGAGGTTGTTCTGGTTGGCGGTATGACCCGAATGCCAAAGGTTCAGGAATTAGTAAAAAAGCTGTTTGGCAAGGAACCTCATCGGGGGGTTAATCCGGATGAGGTTGTAGCTATAGGGGCAGCTATTCAGGCAGGGGTTCTCAAGGGTGAGGTCAAGGATGTTCTGTTATTAGATGTTACCCCTCTTTCCCTTGGAATTGAGACACTCGGCGGAGTGTTTACGAGAATGATAGAGAGGAACACAACAATACCTACCAAAAAAGAAGAGATATTCTCTACTGCTGCAGATGGTCAGAATGAGGTTGAGATACATGTTATTCAGGGTGAACGGCAGATGGCAGCAGACAATAAGACTTTAGGACGATTTCATCTAATTGGAATTCCACCTGCTCCAAGGGGGGTGCCAAAGATTCAGGTAACCTTTGATATTGATGTTAATGGTATCTTGCAGGTAATAGCCAAAGACATGGCTACTGGACGAGATCAAAGGATAACCATTACTGCCTCATCAGGATTGTCAAAGAATACTGTGGAAAATCTTGTGCAAGAGGCAAAGGCACATGAAGAAGAGGATAAAAAGAAAAAAGAGGAGATAGAAACCTTTAATCAGGCAGACACACTTATTTATGCCACCCAGAAGGCAGTAAGCGAGTATGGGGATAAACTGAATGATGCTGAGAAGAAAGAGATAGAGGATGCTATTTCTGAGTTGAAGGATGCTATAGAGAAAAAGGGTGTTGAGGCAGTAAAGAGCGGCATAGAAAAGTTGGGCAAGGCTTCACAAAAAATAGGTGAAGAGATGTACAAGCAAGCAGCCGAGCAACAGGCACAAGCTCAGCAGCAGGCAACCTCGGACAACACAAAGGAAGGGGATGTAAAAGAAGGGGAAGTAATAGATGGAGAGTATAAAGTTGGAGAATAACTCATCACTATAAATTGACATCCAACTATCGGGCAGACACAGAGGTCTGCCCCTACGATTGTTCTTGCAAAGGAGGTGAGGAGTTTTGTCGTTGCACGCTTAAAACGCGTAGGTGAGAATTCTAAACCGCAAGCATAAGCAGGCGGTTATTATCAATAAGAGGAGGACGAAGTATGAAAATCAGACCATTAGGAGACAGGGTCATTGTAAAGAGGATTGAGGGCGAAGAAAAATCAAAGGGAGGCATAATCATCCCTGATACAGCCAAAGAGAAACCACAGAAGGGTGAGGTGTTGGCTGTTGGACCTGGCAAGGTAACAGAAAAGGGCGATAAGATTGCTATGGATGTTAAGGTTGGCGATAAGGTACTTTTTGGCAAGTATTCAGGCACTGATGTGAAGATTGAAGAGGAAGAATGCCTCATCATGCATCAGGATGATATCCTTGGGGTTATAGAATAACAAACCCCTGACCCCCTTTATTAAGGGGGAATTTTGACTGTTAAACCCCCCGATATTTTGGGGGAATTTGAAATTTATGGAGGTAAGTTAAAGATGGCAAAGCAGATTTTGTTTGGTGAAGATGCAAGAAAATCTATTATGAGAGGGGTAGATACACTTGCTGAGGCAGTAAAGGCTACACTTGGTCCTAAGGGCAGAAATGTGGTTATTGATAAAAAGTGGGGTTCTCCTACCATTACTTGTGATGGTGTTACAGTAGCTAAGGAAATAGACCTTCAAGATCCATATGAAAATATGGGGGCACATTTGATTCGTGAGGTAGCCAGTAAGACATCTGATGTTGCTGGTGATGGGACAACAACCGCAACCGTTCTTACTCAGGCTATTTATAAAGAAGGTGTGAAAAATCTTGCTGCTGGTGCTAATCCAATGGAATTAAAAAGAGGGATAGAAAAGGCAGTAGAAGCAGTTATTAAGGAAATAGAAAAAAAAGCAGAAAAGTTAACCGATAAGCAGCAGATCTCTGATGTAGCCACCATTTCTGCTCACATGGACAGAACGATTGGTGATCTGATTGCTGATGCCATGGAAAAGGTAGGCAAGGATGGCGTTATCACTGTAGAGGAGTCCAAGACCATTGCTACATCCTTAGATGTGGTTGAGGGTATGCAGTTTGACCGTGGATATATTTCCCCATATTTTGTAACAGACCCTGAGAAGATGGAATGTTCTCTGGATGACCCATACATTCTTATCTATGAGAAAAAGATCAGCGTGATGAAGGATATTCTGCCTATGTTAGAGAAAATTGTCCAAATGGGTAAATCATTCATGATTATTGCTGAGGATATTGATGGTGAGGCTCTGGCTACATTAGTGATAAACAAGATCAGAGGAACATTAAAATGCGTTGCCATAAAAGCCCCTGGTTTTGGGGATAGGAGAAAGGCAATGCTTGAGGACATTGCCATTCTTACTGGTGGAACGGTTATTTCTGAAGATTTGGGCATGAAGCTTGAACATGCAAAGATAGAAAGCATGGGCAGAGCAAAGAGAATAAGCATTGACAAAGAAAACACAGTCATTATTGAAGGGGCTGGCTCAAAGAAGGATATAGCGGCAAGAGTGTCTCAAATAAAACTTCAGATTGAGGATACAACCTCAGATTATGATAAGGAGAAGTTGCAGGAGAGATTGGCCAAATTAGCCGGTGGTGTAGCTGTTATGAGCATTGGAGCAGCAACCGAGACAGAGATGAAGGAGAAAAAGACAAGGATTGAAGATGCCCTTCATGCTACCAGAGCAGCTGTTGAGGAAGGGATTGTGCCAGGCGGTGGCATAATGCTGCTGAAGAGTCAAGCTGTTATAGATGAGGTTATAGCAATCCTAACAGGTGATGAAAAATTAGGGGCAACTATTATCAAAAGATCTACAGAGGCACCAATAAGACAAATAGTAGCAAATGCCGGTCAGGAAGGTTCTGTTATTATCGACAAAATAAAGAATAACAAGGACTTCACCTATGGCTATAACGCAGCTACCGATACCTTTGAAAACATGATGACAGCAGGGGTAATTGACCCAGCTAAGGTAACTCGAACCGCACTCCAAAACGCAGCCTCAATTGCATCATTGATGTTGACTACAGAGTGCATGATTACTGATATGCCGGAAAAGGAAAAAGCCTCTCCAGTGCCTGGCGGTGATCCTGGTATGGGTGGAATGGGTGGTATGTATTAATCTTGTTGGAGATAATCTGCCACATGTGGGGGAAAATGGGGTGCTGTCCCATTTTCCCCCATTTTCCCCATGTTCTGGTGTGAAGGAGAATTGATAATGCCAACATATGAATACATTTGCAGTGATTGTAACGAACCATTTGAGATATTTCAATCAATGAAAGATGATCCCATTGAAAAATGCCCAAAATGTACGGGTACAGTAAAGCGGCTCTTTTCTTCAGGGGCAGGATTTATATTTAAGGGCTCCGGGTTTTATGCTACTGATTACAAGAAAAAGGAAACGACTGCACCATCGCAAAATACAAATTCTTCCGCTTGTTCCCCTGCTTGCAAGGAGACAAAGAGAAATGAAAATTCGAGTCCAACCCCTACTCCTCCTTCTGTCCAGCAAGAAACAATTCCAAAATCTGCATGTTCAAAAGAAAAATGCTCTTCTGAGTGTAGTCTGCCAAAAATAAAAAAAGAGGGAAAATAGTAATGAAGATATTAATAGTTTCGTCAGAGGCAGTTCCTTTTGCTAAGACAGGCGGTCTGGCAGATGTAACTGGTGCTTTGCCGCTTGTGTTGGCAGAAAAGGGACATGATGCCAGATTAGTTTTGCCTCACTATGCCATGACAAAAAAATGGCTTGCTGACAATCCGCAATTTGTTATTCAAAGGGTAAGTGAGATAGATGTTCCAATCAAGGGAACATCTATTACAGGTGTTCTGGAAGAACTTAAATATAAAAATATCACCGTGTATTTTATCAAAAATGATGATTATTATCTTCGGGATGAGCTTTACAGTACCAAAACAGGGGACTATGAGGATAATGCAGAACGGTTTATCTTTTTTAGCCGTGCCGTGTTAAGGATATTGAAAATAAAGAATTGGTTGCCTGATATTATTCATCTCAATGATTGGCAAACGGCTTCCATTCCGTTGTTCTTGAAAACCGTTTATAAGGATGATCCATTCTATTCTAAAATAGCTACCGTTCTTACCATTCATAACCTTGGGTATCAGGGTATTTTTTCTGCCTCTGAGCTTGAGTTATTCTCAGGGGTTAATTCAGCAGAAATATTTACCATGGATAAACTTGAATTCTATGGAAAAATCAATCTTCTAAAAGCCGGGATTGTCTATGCAGATATTGTCAATACTGTCAGTCCCAGATATGCTCAGGAAATTCAGACACCTGAATATGGATATGGGCTGGATGGTGTCCTTCGGCAGAGCTCACATGAGTTATATGGGATTATAAATGGGATTGATTATGATGTCTGGAATCCGTTAACAGACAAAGAGATAATTCATCACTATTGTCTCAATAATATTGAAAATAAGATGTTAAATAAACTGAATCTGCTGAATGAATGCCATCTTGGGGAGAAAATAGATGAAAAAACACCATTAATAGGTCTGGTCGGTAGATTGGCATCTCAAAAAGGGCTTGATATTCTGGCTGAAATATTTGAGCCATTACTGAAGATGAATATCAGACTGATTTTGCTTGGATCTGGTGAGGAGAAATACCATAGCCTATTACAAAAAATAGCCAAAAAATATCAAGGAAAGATAAGTGTCAATTTTGGCTATAATGAAGGGTTGGCACACAGAATTTATGCCTCATCGGATATGTTTTTAATGCCCTCACACTATGAGCCATGTGGGCTTGGACAATTGATTAGCTTAAGATACGGCACTGTTCCAATTATTCGGGAAACCGGTGGGCTATTTGATACCATTGAAGAGTTTGAGCCATTATCAGGTAAAGGTAATGGGTTTACATTTACTGAGTATTCCGGCAAGGCATTGCTTCAAACCATCAAAAGGGCATGCTACATTTATCAACATAAAACGGATTGGGGAAAATGCGTCTTAAATGGCATAAACCAGAATTATTCATGGACTGCCTCTGCCTTGGAGTATATAAAACTTTATCGAAAGGTAGCTACTTGCCATAGAGAACACAGAGAATGCCCCACTTGAGTATAGCTCCAATGTTCTGAGACAATCAATCACTTGCAAAGAAAAGAGATTTTGGCTCACACGGTTGTGATAAAATCCGGGACAACCTCGATGTGACACAGTTATTTTGTGACAGACCCTAAAGAGATAATGGTAAATAGTAGCCACCATCAGGCTGTAAAAAATGTTGGTCAAGGATTGGTTGTTTCTGCCATATCATCGGATGGAATTATAGAGGCCATAGAGTCTATGGATGGCTTGTTTCTGGGGGTACAATGGCATCCGGAAAGGATGGAGGAAGAGTCCTCCAAGCAGATATTTTCCTTTGTGGCTCAAGAAACCTTAAGTTTTTCTATTACTTAACCGATAACTTTAAGGTAAGGATCTGTCACAAAATAACTGTATTCAGTTGCCGATGTAACACATTTATTTTGTGACAAACCCTAAGCTATCAACTCAAAACCTCTGCCGGAGTCAGGAAAAATGAGGCACAAAGGCACAGAAAAGAACATTCCCTTAATCCTCTCCCCTCCGCGTTCTCCGCGTCTTTGTGTGAGACATCCTAACACAGAGGTACAAAGAATTACAACCCCCTAATCCCCTTTATTAATGGGAATTAGAATGGAGAAAACATGGAAATTAAATCACAATCAGCTAATGGATACTTCAAAATTGACACCAGAGGGGTAGATATATTCCTGACCGTTTATTCTCCAATGGGTGAAGGTAAGAGGATAGAGGTTAACGATGTCTTAAGGGAACTCCAGAATCAGGGGATAACCAATTATGACCTGAGAGCTATTACCATAACTATAAGCGAAAAAGATTCTAAGTCTGTTCGAATAGGCGGAAAAACCTTTAGTGTTGGTGGGAAAAGGCATTCTGTGGCAAAAATATCTGATGATAAAATGAAGGCAACTGTAAGTATTATCCCCTTCACAGGTGAGATATATAGTCCAACTCTTGATGAGATTAAGAATGATCTGGCAGCAGCTGGTGTTGTCTATGGTATTGATGAAGTAATTATTAAAGAGATGTTGCAAAACCGATTGATTGATGAACCAGTAGTTGTGGCTCAGGGTCGCCCGGCTGTAGATGGGAAAAATGCAATAATTGAATATTTTTTTAACACGGAAAAGAAAAGAACACCATTTGCCATGAGCGAGGATGGCAGCGTAGATTTTCGGGAGATTGGACTTATTCAAACCATAAAAGCAGGGGGTATTCTGGCAAAAAAGGTTGGCTTAAACAAGTGTACCCATGGTATGAGTGTTACTGGTCAATCCATTCCAGCAACAGATGGTAAGGATATTATATTGCCTAAGGGGAAAAATACACTCCTGAGCGAGGATGGGACAGAATTGATAGCCACGGTTAAGGGGCAGATAATCTGGGATGGTGTAAAGATAGATGTGGATCCTGTTTGCAAGATTAAGGGTGATATTTGTTTTGAAACAGGAAATATCTATTTTAATGGGTCATTGATTATAGATGGAAATGTAAACGAGGGATTTATTGTTAAGGCAGATGATGATATAGAAATAAAGGGGACTGTAGAAAAAGCTTTCGTCGAATCCTTGGAAGGAAACATTACTGTTCATGGGGGGATTGTTGGCGTTGGACAAGACAAGATCCATGCACAAAAAAAATTAATGGCTAAATTTATCCAAAACGCAGATGTTTCTGCCGGAGGTGATGTTATTGTTACAGAATTCATCCTCCATAGCCTTGTGGATTGTGGGGGAAGTGTGTTTGTGACTAAAGGGAAAAAAGGGGCAATTATTGGGGGAAAGATTCGGGCAACCAAAGAGATTTGTGCCAAAACCATAGGAAATATAGCTGAGACCGTAACCATAATTCAGGTTGGCATAGACCCTGCGGTCAGGGAAGAGATTAACAGCATAACCCATGATATTCAAAGTGCTCAGGATGAGTTAAAAAAGGCTGTGATGGATGTTAATACATTAAGGACAATGAAGGAAAAATTTGGTAGTCTATCTCCTGAAAAAGAAGAGACTTACCAGCTTGCCAGATCAATGCAAATAGCCATGACCAGTGAAGTTAAATACCTGAAACAGCGAAGTGAGAGCCTTCAGAAAGAGATAGAATATTTAAAGGATGGCAAGATATCTGCTATTGAATACATCTATCCACGGGTAAAGATAACTATTGTTAAAAACGAATATGAGATAAAGGATATTAGAAAAAATATTTGCTTTTATTCAAGATTGGGGACAATTACATCGTCTCCGTATACAGGGTAGGGGAAGGGAGACTTTTTAACACAGAGGACACAGAAGTTGATAGGTTGATGAGTTTATAGGTTAAAGAAACACAGATTCATAATTCATAAACATTTCCTATCAATTCATCCACTTATCAACCCATCAACTATTCAACTTATCAACTTTTTGTGTCTTCGTGCCTTTGTGGTGAGTAGTTACAAATATTATTATTGGAAAGGGAGCGTCTTAAATGCAAAAACTATGGGGTGGCAGATTTAGTAAACAAACAGATACTATTACTGAGGATTTTACCGCATCGGTTCAGTTTGACTATCGATTAGCGTCTTATGATATTCAGGGATCAATAGCTCATACAAGGATGTTGAAAAAATGTGGAATATTAACCGAAAGCGAAGAGTCTCTGATTGTAGAGGGATTAAACAGTATTCATCAGGACATTTTGGCAAATAACTTCTTGTTTGACCCGAAGCTTGAGGATGTTCATATGAACATTGAATACGCTCTTATTCGGAAGATTGGAGAGGTGGGGAAAAAACTGCACACTGCCAGATCCCGCAATGACCAGATAACCCTTGATATGAGGCTTTATCTTCTCTGGGAATTGAAAGAAATAATAACCCTCATAAGGTCTTTTCAATCTGCTATCCTATTGATTGCCGAGAAGAACATAGAGGCTATTATGCCCGGGCATACACATCTCCAACATGCCGAACCTGTCTTGTTTTCCCACCACATTATGGCATATTTTTGGATGTTCGAAAGGGATATGCAGAGATTTGCTGATTGCTTAAAGAGGATAAATATTTTACCACTGGGGGCATGTGCCCTGGCTGGTACATCTCTGCCTATTGATAGAGAATATACCGCCAGTCTGCTTGATTTTCCAGGGATAACAGAAAATAGTATTGATACAGTAAGTGATCGTGATTATATCCTTGAATTCTCCTCTGTTGCCTCAATTTGCATGATGCATCTTTCACGATTGAGTGAAGAGATTATCCTGTGGTCTACCCATGAATATCGCTGGGTAGATATAGACGAGTCATTTTGTACCGGCAGCAGCATCATGCCGCAAAAAAAGAACCCTGATATGTGCGAATTAACCAGAGGGAAAACAGGGCGGGTATATGGCAATCTTTTTAGTCTTTTTACCATCATGAAATCCCTTCCCTTAGCCTATAATCGAGATATGCAGGAGGATAAAGAGCCTTTATTTGATACTGTGGATACGCTGAAACAATGTTTGGGAATCTATGATAGATTAATAAGCTCCCTGAAGATAAATACTGAAAGGATGAGATTATCCCTGTCTAATGATTTTTCATGGGCAACGGAGATGGCTAATTATCTGGTACAAAAGGGCATTCCATTCCGTGATGCTCACCATATAGTTGGCAAGATTGTGGCGGCTAACCGGGATATTATGGAATTTACTCTGGAAGAGCTCAAGGAATTTTCAGAACTGTTTGAGAATAACATATTTGAGGTTACCAAACCTGAGTATGGAATAAATCAAAAGAATTCTGCAGGCGGAACATCTTGTAAACAGGTGAAGGAACAGATTGAACAGGCAAGAAAATTAGTAACCGTTCACAACTAATAATATTTTAACACAAAGTTCACAGAGACGACAGAGAGACACAGAGCTTAAATTCCAATCAGCATACAGCTTATTTTCATA
>MNYI01000133.1 GCA_001873945.1 Candidatus Desantisbacteria bacterium CG2_30_40_21 | reverse complement strand
GGCATATATGACTTATATGGTAACTACTCAGGTAAAGGAATTTACCACGGAGAACACATAAGTTGATAGGTTGATAGGTTGATGAGTTTATAGGTTAAAGGAACACAGATTCATAATTCATAAACATTTCCTATCAATTCATCCACTTATCAACCCATCAACTATTCAACTTATCAACTTTTTGTGTCTTCGTGCCTTTGTGGTGAGTAGTTACCTTATATGACTTATATTTACTCTTCGCCAATTCTTGCATTTATTATATCAAGCAATTCTTTTGGTGAAAATGGTTTAGTTATAATATCATTATCATTTATTCCAATGTTTGCAAACTCCATTTCCTTATCCCCAGATTCCATTGCAGTCAGGACAAGTATATGAATATTTGTCATATCTGGATCTTGTTTTAAGATTTTAATAGCATCTATCCCATTCATCCTCGGCATCATAATATCCATAATAATCAAGTCAGGTTTTTCGGCTTTAGCCATATCCACTGCTTCCTGTCCATCTTCAGCGGTAATTACTGTGTACCCTGCCTTGGAAATTTTAGCAGCAATAATCTTCCTGATATGAATCTGATCATCTGCAACTAATACCTTTTTAGGCATTTTTGTTTTCCTCCTTTATTTGTATACAGACATCCACAAGACCTGTTGACAGGCAGGAATGCCTGTCCTACTCTGTCATTCTATTGCTTCATACCCATAGTTATAATAGTATACTTTTTTATTAACATCCTTCTCATGGGTACTTTCAACATCCTCATGGGTACAGTTTATCCGTATCTCACCTGTATCAGGGGAATATATCCAACCACCTGCATCGGTTATATCTGTTGGCTCCATTAATCTATCACCAGTAGATATAGTACCTACCAATGTTTCATTCGTATGTCGTGCCCCGCCACGCAAGCTTGCCTTTGGCATTTTATCCATATAATGGGGGATAAAGGCAGATAAAACAAGACCTGGATCATTTGGATGATGTCTTCCTGTTACATCATCCAATGCTATAGGATAAATTCCACCATTCTCTGCAGAATACCTTTTTATTTGTACCTTAAGATCCCTCAAGGCATCCTTTGTCTTTGCCTCTTTTGTTTTATCTATCATGGATGGTGCCTTTGACAGAAGTATTAAAGCCAGAATACCTAGAATAACTACGACTACTAACAACTCTACCAGTGTGAATCCTTGATTTTTTTTAGATAATCTTTTGATAATTGACATGTTTTTCCTCCCTTATTGTATTTTTTTATTCTACTGACAGAATAGCCTTAAACGCCTCATTTGGGATATCAACGCTTCCCATTTGTCTCATCTTCTTTTTGCCTTCCTTTTGTTTGTCCCACAACTTTCTTTTTCGAGTAATATCTCCACCATAGCACTTAGCCGTAACATCCTTCTTAAAGGCAGGGATTGTTTCCCGAGCAATTATCTTTCCCCCGATGGCTGCCTGCAAGGCTATGGCAAATTGTTGTTTTGGAATTACCTCCTTTAGTCTGATAACAAGATCCCTTCCCCGGGAATAAGCCCGTTCATGATAGGTAAGAAATGAAAGGGCATCAACTATATCTCCTGCTACCATAATATCTACTTTAGTTATCTTTGTTGGCTTATACCCTGTATGTTCATAGTCAAAGGATGCGTATCCCCGACTAACAGACTTAAGTTTATCATAAAAGTCAGCCAATACCTCAGATAAGGGTATCTCATAGGTAAGCACAACCCTATTTCCCTCAAGATAATGGGCGTCTTTTTGAACAGCCCTTCGACTTTGTACCAGTTCCATTACCCCACCAACATAGTCAGAGGGTAGATAGATTATTGCCTTAATATATGGCTCCTCTGCGTGAGTTATTTCTCCTTGATCAGGATAATTAACAGGATTATCTACATGAATTACTTGACCATTTTTCTTATGTATAATATAGGGAACGCTTGGTGCAGTAGAGATTAAATCCAATCCATATTCTCTTTTCAGTCTCTCCTGAATAATATCCAGATGAAGTAAACCAAGAAATCCACACCTGTACCCAAACCCTAATGCTGAGGATGACTCTGCTTCATAAACAAATGACGCATCGTTTAATGATAACTTTTGGATAGCTATTCCCAGTTCCTGATAGGAAGAGTTTATCCCTGGATACAAGCTGCAAAAAACCATTGGTTGAGGCTCTTTATACCCTGGCAGGGGTGTTTCTGCCGGACAGTAAGCCGTGGTAACAGTATCGCCTATTTTTGTATCTGCCAATTCCTTGATACTGGCTGTCAGGTAGCCTACCTCGCCGGTCATCAAACAATCCCTGGGGTGTAATCCCAAACAAAGGCTGCCTACCTCTTTTACTGTATAAACCTTATTATTGGACATCAACTTGATATCCACCCCTGGTTTTATCTGTCCATCAACCACCCGAATATAAACTACAATCCCTCGATAAGAATCAAACCATGAGTCAAAGATTAATGCTCGAAATGATTTATGCTGCTGGCCAGTAGGTGGCGGAATTCTCTTGACAATTGCCTCCAGAATATCCTCAACCCCTGTCCCTTCCTTACCGCTTGCCAGAATAACATCGTGGGTCTCTATCCCAATAATCTCCTTTATCTGCCTTTTTGCCATATCAAGATCAATGCTGGCTAAATCAATCTTATTGATTACCGGAATAATTATCTTATTCATGTTTATAGCCGCATACGCATGAGCAACGGTCTGAGCCTCAACCCCTTGAGAGGCATCAACAAGAAGAATAATCCCTTCGGTTGCTGCCAGACTTCTGGAAACCTCATACATAAAATCCACATGACCCGGGGTATCAATAAGATTCAAGATATATGTTTGTCCATCTTTAGCCAGATATTTCATTCGTACCGGGTGCGACTTGATAGTAATGCCCCTTTCCCGTTCCAGAGCCATACTATCTAAAACCTGTTCTCTCATTTGATTTTTTTCAATGGTATGGGTAATCTCTAATAATCTGTCAGCTAAGGTTGATTTCCCATGATCTATATGAGCTACAATAGAAAAATTTCTAATATTTTCAATCAAATTCTAACACGACTCCTTTTATTGTAAACAGAAACTCCATGCGTAGTGTCTCTACCTCCAATACTTTATCATTTATTTGGCAATATGTCAACAGTTATTTTGCGACAGATCATAATGCAGGCATGTTTTTTATTGACATACAAGAAGATATATGGTATATTAATAAGCGTTCAGATAGCTTACTGGTATGGAGGGTAATTATGATTAATCTTCGACGATTAATATTATCGTTATGTATTTGTTCGTTCATTATGGGATGTGGCAAGGCTGAAAATACAAAGGAAGGAAAAATTAGCATCACTAAGCCTGTAATATCACAACAAGACAGTGTCCAACTCAAGGATTCACATCTTGTAACGGCTCAAGCCTATATTACTGACAAGAAATATGAGGATGCAGTTGTTGAGCTTAATGAGGCTATCAGACTTGATCCCAAAGACCCTGCCTCTTATTATACCCTTGGAAGTGTGTATGAGATGATGGGAAAGAATAAGGAATCAGTAGAGACATTTATTATGGCTATCAAACTTGATCCGTATTCGACAAAAAAGATAGGCACAGGGACAACGGGCAGTTTAAGCATTACAAATTTGACAGAGCAGGATTTATCAACAAATACAGTTGGGAAATAACAATAATGATTCAATTATCTGCAAAAATATTAGAAAAGGAAGAGGTTGCTTGCGACCATTATCGATTGGCATTGGATGCCCCTTTAATCTCTAAGGATGCTCATCCAGGGCAATTTGTTCATGTAAAGATAACCTCGCAATATATGCCGCTTTTAAGAAGACCATTCAGTATTCATCGCATTAATTCTTCAGGGATTGAGATATTATTCAGGGTTGTTGGAACAGGTACCCGATTATTAGCTGAAAAAAGGGTAGGGGATGAATTGGATATAATTGGTCCCCTTGGGCATGGGTTCATGGCTAAAGAGGATACCTTTACTGCTATCTTAGTTGCTGGTGGGGTAGGGGTAGCACCGCTCTTTGCCCTGGCTGAAAGATTAAGACAGTTTACAGAAGTAAAAATGCTGATTGGAAGTAAAACAAAGACTGGTATTATCTGTTTGGAAAAACTTGAGGCATTGGGTATAGGTGTGCAGGTAGCCACTGATGATGGAAGTTTGGGGATTAAGGGGATTGCGACTGATTTGCTTGAAGATTTTCTGGTAACGGCTGCATCCCCTCAACTACCTATCTATGGTTGTGGTCCAATGCCAATGCTCAAGGTGCTTTCAGAGATAGCTCAACTTTATTCATCCCCATGTCAGATATCACTGGAGGCTAACATGGCTTGTGGGGTAGGGGCATGCCTGGGATGTGTGGTGAAGATGGTTGATCATCATTCCCCATCTCATTTTGAATACAAAAGGGTCTGTGTTGATGGACCTGTATTTGATGCAAAGGAAATATTGTGGAGGTAGGGGGAAAATAAAATAATGGAACCAAACCTTTCTGTAAATATTGGCAAATTAAGGCTGAAAAATCCTGTGCTGGTTGCCTCTGGATGCTTTGGATATGGACAGGAATATGCTGAATTAATAGATTTATCCATGCTTGGTGGTATTATTCTTAAAGGGATTACACTGAAAGAGCGAAAGGGTAATCCCCCACCAAGGATTGTTGAAACATCTTCAGGAATGCTTAATGCAATTGGTTTGCAAAATATGGGCTTATCACGATTCTTGAAAGAAAAACTGCCCTTGCTGTCAGATATTCCAACAACTATTATTGCCAATATCTGTGGTGAAACACCAGAAGAGTATGCCACTATAGCCCGAGAATTAAGCAATAAAGAGGGTATTGATGCCTTAGAGATAAATGTATCATGTCCAAATGTCTCCCATGGGGGGATGTTGTTTGGTCAGGATATGATGCTTACCTTTGAGGTGGTTAATCAGGTTCGTAAGGCTACGACCCTGCCCTTAATAGTAAAATTAAGTCCAAATGTAACGGATATTGTCCCTATTGCTCAGGCAGCAGTTGATGGGGGGGCAGATGCTATTTCCTTGATAAATACATTGCTGGGTATGGCTCTGGATATTGAGTCCAGAAAACCTTGTCTATCGAATATCACTGGCGGGTTGTCTGGACCAGCTATTAAACCTGTTGCCTTGAGGATGGTTCGTGATGTTTGCAAATTCGTAACCGTTCCGGTAATAGGTCAGGGTGGGATAATGACATGGGAGGATAGTCTTGAGTTCCTGCTTGTTGGGGCAACAGCCGTGTGTATTGGTACTGCCAATTTTGTCAATCCTAAGGCAGGTGTGGAAATAATTGAGGGAATAAGAGATTACATGAAACAACGGAAGATGGTGAAAATGGGGGAGATACGGATGTAGGTAGTGTCTTGTCAACCTTAAAATGACGGTAACAGAAGTTTTTTACCGCGAAGAACCCGTTTACCACGAAGAGCACGAAAAACACGAAGGGGACAAAAAAAGAAATTTGATGAGTTGTCGAATCGAGTTATTTTTAATGTCGGAATGCTCAAAAATGTAATTAAACGATTTGTTCTGTAATTTCTTCGTGTTCTTCGTGTTCTTCGTGGTAAAAAATAGAAAATCAGTTCGATGAAGAACCCGTTTACCACGAAGAGCACGAAAAACACGAAGGGGACAAAAAAGGGAAAGACATCGAAACAAAGCAACTGTCTAAGTAGCCGTCAACAAATAAACTTTACAAGCTGTTACTTCTCGTTTGCATCAAATGTCCCCCGTTGATCGATTTTCAACATCTATTGAACCTTAACATTCTAATCCCATATTACCCCCCTGCACCTTTGTTTCCAATATATGCCAGCATCCCACCAGCAAGAAGTATCTGTCTCTGCCTGTCGGTTAGAGAATAATTGACAGCTATTTCCCTGTTGTTTATCTGTGCTATCAAGGGCTTATTTTCTGCCAACAATTCCCTGACATTTGGTATCATTACCTCTTCCCCTGCATTGATCTGTTCATAATCAGCCTCCATGACAAAGGTCAATGGAATAATGCCAAAGTTTATCAGATTTGCGGCATGTATTCTTTCAAACGATTTGGCAAGCACCACCTTTACCCCCAGAAACGAGGGGCATATAGCGGCATGTTCCCGGGATGAACCCTGTCCATAGCCTATTCCAGCTACAATAATATTATGTTTGCCTTTATCCCTGTAATCTGTGGCCCGATTGGCAAAACCCTCATCTTCTATCTCAAATACAAATTTTGAGTATGCAGATATATTTGAGCGATATTTCATTCGGCTACCAGCCGGGATAATGTGGTCTGTGGTAATTTTATCGCCAACCTTGATGGTGACTATACCTTGAATATCTTCCGGTATTGGTGTATTATACGGTGGCTCTCCAATATTTGGACCACGGTATATTTCAACCAATGACAGGGATGGTGTAATTATCATACTATCATCTGTATAAAATCTTTCAGGTGTTTGGACTTGAGGATATTCCATGCCTAAATCCCGCGGGTCAGTCATCTTGCCTGTAATAGCTGCTGCTGCTGCACTTTCAGGACTAAGCAGGTATACCTGAGCGTCCCGTGTTCCTGATCTGCCAAAGAAGTTTCGATTAGAGGTGCGAACAGAGACAGCATTTGTTTGGGGTGATTGGCTGTTGCCAATGCAGAAACCGCAAACAGGCTCTGTAACCCTTGCCCCAGCAGCTAAAAGGTCAGCCAATGCCCCATTCATGGCAATATTTTCGAGTACCTGTTTTGAACCCGGTGAGATAACAAGGCTGACGGTTGGATGTGTTTTGCGTCCTTTTAGTATCCCGGCAACGGTCATCAGGTCTTTATAGGATGAATTGGTACAACTGCCAATACATACCTGATTGACGATTATCCCCTCAATCTCTTTTATGGTTTTGATATTTCCAGGGTTATGTGGACAAGCAACCATTGGAACAAGTTCGTCAAGCAAGATGTCAACTATTCCATCATACTCTGCATCCTCATCAACTGTTATCTCTGTCCAATCATCTTCCCTGCCCTGAGCCTTGAGAAATTCTCGTGTTATGCCATCTGAGGGGAAGACAGAGGTTGTAATTCCGCATTCTGTGCCCATATTGGTAATGGTTGCCCTTTCAGGCACAGAAAGTGTCTCTACCCCATCCCCGCCATACTCAAGAACGCAGCCAACATTGCCTGAAGTGCCAAATATCTCCAATACCTTCAGGATCACATCCTTGGCTGAAACCCATGGCTTCAATGCCCCTTTCAGGTTTATCTTGATAACCATCGGACAGGTAAGGAAAAATGGCTCACCAGCCATTGCCAATGCTACATCTAATCCGCCAGCACCAATGCCAATCATCCCCAATCCACCAGCTGTCGGGGTATGGCTGTCAGAACCCAAAAGTGTCCTGCCTGGCTTGCCAAATCGTTCTAAATGTACCTGATGGCAGATCCCATTCCCTGCCCGGGAAAACAAAATACCATATCTATCAGCAATGCTCTGAAGATAGCGATGATCATCAGCATTCTCAAACCCTATTTGAATGGTATTATGATCCACGAAACTTACTGAAAGCTCTGTTTTAACCCGTGCTACACCCATTGCCTCAAACTGAAGATACGCCATGGTACCAGTTGCATCCTGTGTCAGGGTCTGGTCTATTTTGATGGCTATCTCTTTACCGGGCTCAAATTTCCCCTCTATCAGGTGTTTTTCAAATATTTTTTGGGTGATGGTTTTGGACATAATGTTCCTCCTGTTGATAAGTCGCCGGAGAAAAAATAAGTTGATTAGTTGATAGGTTTATTAGTTGATAAGTTGATAGGTTTATGGATTTGTGTTCCATCACCCCATCACCCCATCAACCCATCAATTTTCCCCTTGAGTAGTATGCTCGCTTCTCACGCCTTGCCAGCATGAGAATTAATCGCCTCCGGAATACCAGAGGAGACATCTGAGGCAATAAGAGGCAGGTATCCCTTTTCCTTTGCCTTTATATCACCAGCTAATCCATGTAAAAATACACCAAGCCTTGCTGCATCAGGAGCAGATAACCCCTGGGCAATCAATCCACTTATCATTCCTGTCAGCACATCTCCACACCCGGCTGTAGCCATACCCTGATTACCTGTTGGATTTATCCAGATATTGCCATCAGGGTCAGCGATAATGGTTCTGACACCCTTGAGTACCACAGTAGTGTCATATTCTTCAGCAAATTTCTGGGCAATGGCTATACGATTGTTTTGCACCTCATTAATAGTTATCCCAAGCAAATGAGCCATCTCGCCCGGGTGAGGGGTGATAACTGCTGGTGCATTTTTATGCCTCAATATATCAAGCTGTAAGGCAAGGGCAAAGATAGCATCTGCATCTATCACCATGGGTATTTTTAGCTCAAGGATGAGTTTTTTGATAAGCTCTTCGGTATCCGTATTTCTGCCAATACCAGGACCAATAGCCACGGCATTCATTGATTCACAAAAGTTTATTATCCTCTCATACCCCTGCTGGCTGAAACCGGCATCTGGTGTTTGTGGTAGGGGAATGGTCATAACCTCAGTGAGTTTTACTTCCATGATATGGTTCAGGCTTTCAGGGATACCGAGGGTAACTAATCCTGCCCCAACCCGCAGGGCTGCTTCACTACAAAGGGCAGCAGCTCCGGTCATACCAACTGATCCAGCAAGAACAAACACCTTGCCACACGATCCCTTATGAGCAGTTACAGGATGTTTGGGGATAAGCGGGACTATTTCCTCATGAGACATAAGGTTTATCTTTAGCCGTTCATGATCAATGAGTTGTGGCGGAAAACTGATATTTGCTACAACCAATTTTCCGACATACTCTATCTCGTGTGGTATCATCATCCCCACCTTTGGCAAACCAAAGGTAACTGTTATGGCTGCATGGACAGCCTCCCCAAGTGGCATACCAGTATTTGCATCCAGACCAGAGGGAATATCTATGGCTATCACTGGAACGAAAATCTCGTTGATTATTTTTATTGCCGAGCCATATAATCCTTTCACCTGTCCTATCAGCCCTGTTCCAAGGATAGCATCGATAATCACTTTATTATGCTGTAATTGAGGAATGATAGCATTTAATTCATCACTATTGGTAACAATCTGGATAGGCACGCCAAATTGTCTGGCAGCCTCAAGATTTATCAGGGCATCACCCCTTATCTTTTCCTCCGTGGTAAGGAGATAAATGGTCACCCTGACTCCATGATTAAATAAGTGTCTGGCAATCACAAACCCATCCCCACCATTATTGCCTCCACCGCATAAAACAGCTATCTTTACACCTGCCAGAGGTGCTACCTCATCTATTTGTTGGAGGTAATCTTTTATGGCTAAGAATGCCTGTATCCCGGCGTTTTCCATGAGAATGGCACTGGATAAGCCATATTCTAATGTTGTGATTCGATCAATCTCCTGCATTTGTTCACGCGTTACGATTTTCATATATACCACCTTGCATTACCTGAGGTAATGCACTCCAAGGGGAAAATGGGGACAGCACCCTATTTTCCCCTACGCTAACTATTACTCGTCGTTCAAGTTTTTCATACTAAAATCGTAACTACTCAGGTAAAGTAATTCACCACGGAGAACACATAAATTGATAGGTTGATAGGTTGATGAGTTTATAGGTTAAAGGAACACAGATTCATAATTCATAAACATTTACTATCAATTCATCCACTTATCAACCCATCAACCTATCAACTTTTTGTGTCTTCGTGGTGAGTAGCTGCGGATATTATATCATAAGCATAGGGAATT
>MNYI01000204.1 GCA_001873945.1 Candidatus Desantisbacteria bacterium CG2_30_40_21 | reverse complement strand
ACTTTGGGGATGTAAAGGATGAGTCTATTATCCCTACCCCATTTTTGTTAAGGCTAATACTCATTCTAATCATGCTTGGACTTTTCCTCATAGGAATTCTGCCGCAAACATTCATTTCTTTTGCCTTAGAGTCAGCTAAGGGGATAGGTTGTGTTAACTTATAAGAGGATGTTATTGACCGTTCACAGCAGCAATTCTCATTATGGCAAAACTTATGTTCAAAGGGGAATAAGGGAATAGAAGAGATGGTGTCGATTATCAACAGAATTATCGGTAGGACAGGCATTCTTGCCTGTCATCTGCAACAGGACAGGCAGGAATGCCTGTCCTACCAACAATTCTGTTGATAATCGACACCATCTCTTCTATTCCCTTATTCCCCTTTGAACATAAGTTTTGCCATAATGAGAATTGCTGCTGTGAACGGTCAATAACATCCTCTTATAAGTTAACACAACCTATCCCCTTAGCTGACTCTAAGGCAAAAGAAATGAATGTTTGCGGCAGAATTCCTATGAGGAAAAGTCCAAGCATGATTAGAATGAGTATTAGCCTTAACAAAAATGGGGTAGGGATAATAGACTCATCCTTTACATCCCCAAAGTACATGGATTTAAGGATACGGAAGTAGTAATAAACCGAGATGGTGCTGAAGATAAAACCGATTGCTGCCAGATAGATATACCCGCTATGTATTGCATAAGCAAACAGGTAAAATTTACCCATAAATCCGGCTAAGGGCGGCAGCCCGGCAAGTGAAGCCAGACAGATAAGCATGCACAGGCATAAGAATGGTGACCGTTTGTACATCCCTGTATATCCATCAATCTCATCCGTATTTATCTTGTTAGAAATAATGGCTATAACCGTGAATATCCCGAGTGTGGTTAAGGCATAAACAAGCAGGTAAAACATTACTGCTGATAATCCACTTGTAGTGCCTATTATTATACCAATAAGAAGATACCCGGCATGCCCAATGCTAGAGTAAGCCAATAGCCTCTTTATGTTTGCCTGAGGAATAGCAGAAAGGTTACCAATAGCCATTGTAAGAATACAGAGGACAATTAAAGCCATTATCCACTCTTGCCTTATGCCGCCAAATCCCTCTATAAATATTCGAATAAAGACTGCAAATGAGGCTACCTTTGAGGCAGAGGCAAGAAAGCCGGTAATTGGGGTTGGTGCACCCTCGTATGCCTCTGGTACCCAGAAATGAAACGGTATGCAGACAATTTTGAACCCAAACCCAACAAGGGTAAACGCCAGACCCAATAACAGGGCACATCCTTTATCGTTATGACTCAAAAACTCTCCTATTCCTTTTATCTCTGTTGTACCGGTCATACCATAGATTATGCCCAATCCATAAAGTAATATTGCTGAACAACATGCCCCAAACAATAGATACTTTATTCCACCCTCAATCCCTTGCTTTGTTCTGAGATATGCCACCAACACATACGAACCGATACTAAGCAACTCAAGACTTACGAACAGGCTAATAAGCTCACCTGCTGAAACCATAAACAAGGTACCCATGATAACCAAGAGAAGTATAAAATAATACTCGCCATGATGAGAGGTACGGTCTTTAAGATAATCCATAGAGGAAAAAACAACCAATATCCCTATGCCAAGAAGTAGATACTTGAAATATATAGCAAATGAATCAACCACAAAGCTCCTATTACCAAAGGCAAGCCCATGTGGCGAGTTATAAACAGCAACCATTGCACATATTAATCCTATAATAGCTATCCAACCAAGTAACTTTTTTGCTCCCTGTGATAGGAATAAATCTATGACAAGGATAAACATAGCTGTACAACAAATTATTATTTCTGGCGTAAGTAATGTATAATTCAAAATTCAATCCTCCAATCAATCAGTAGGGGCAGGTTCTAAACCTGCCCTCTTTTTAACCTGCCCTCTTTTTTACTCTTTTTTACGGCATTATCCCCTTAACCATCTGTATCGTAGAAACATTCATCAAATTAACCAATAGGTCAGGGCATATGCCTATCAGGATGATAACTATTAATATGGGTATAATTGCCAGAAGCTCTCTCTTATTTATATCCGTCAGATGTTCCCACTTTGGATTTAATCCCCTCCAGAACACCCTTTCCATCATCCACAAGAGATAAACCGCAGTTATCACCACACCACTTGTAGATAATATTGCCAAGAGCTTAAACCCTGGGAAGGTAGAAACAAATGTACCCATCAGACAAACAAACTCACCGATAAACCCGGCCAGCCCTGGCAAACCGAGTGAGGCTAAGACCGCAAGTGTCATCAACCCGGTATATATTGGCATTTTCTGCCACAATCCGCTGAATTCATCAATATTTCTGGTATGTGCCCTATCATAGATAACCCCAACAAGCATAAACAAGCTGCCGGTTACTGCCCCATGGGTAAACATCTGGACAACTGCCCCATTTATTCCGGTTACGGTTAAGGCACTCATAGCTATCAGGCAAAATCCCATATGGCTGATGCTTGAATAGGCGATCATCTTCTTTAAGTCATTCTGAGCCATAGCCGTTAAAGCACCATAGATAATATTAATTACGCCCAAAACCGCAAATGGATAGGCAAAATATATGGCTGCCTCTGGAAATATAGGGAAACTTATCCTTAAGAATCCATAGACCCCCATCTTTAACAATATACAGGCAAGAATAACACTTGCCGCTGTTGGTGCCTCAGTATGTGCATCTGGAAGCCATGTATGAAAAGGCCAGATAGGCACCTTAACTGCAAACCCGATAAAGAACAAGAAAAACATTATGTTTTGAAACTCTCTGGCAAATGTGCATGTTTTGGAAAGCTCCAGAATATCCATGGTATGTGGGTTAGAGGTAAAATAAACGCACAATATCCCAATAAGCATGATCAAACTGCCAGCCACAGTGTAAAGTACAAACTTAATAGCTGCATACCTTCTTCTTGGTCCTCCCCACACACCTATAAGGAAGTACATAGGGATAAGCACAACCTCCCAGAAGATATAGAACAGGAATAGATCTATAGCAACAAAAACCCCGAGCATCCCGACCTCAAGTACCAGAAAGAGCATAAAATATTCCTTCACCCTCTTTGTTATATTGCAGGAAATAAGGACAGATAAAAAGGTTAATAGAGCAGTCAGTAAAAAGATGGATATACTTATTCCATCAAGTCCAACAAAATAATGAATATTAAAGATTGGAATCCAGAGTATTTTCTCCACAAACTGCAAATCAGCAATCTTTGGATTAAAATTAGCATACACCATCCCTGCAAGGACAAGAGGAATAAACGAAAACACCAATGCCAACCCCTTGATAGTCTTCTCCATCCCCTTTGGCGTACAAAGGATAAGCATAGCACCTATCAACGGTATAAATATCATCCAGCTTAAAATTGGGAAATTCATCGTGCACCCCTTATTATCATATAATGTTCACCACTTCTTCTTCGTGTCTTTGTGTCTTTGTGGTGAATAATCATCCGCCCCACATCCAGATAACCAACAAAATAATTATACCCACCATCATGGCAAGGATATATGATTGAACCAATCCTGTTTGTATTCGTCTGACAAATGAACCACATCCAGCCGTAACGGTTGCCACACCATTTACCATCCCATCAATCACACCTTGATCAAATCCTACGCTGAATTTTGTCAATCCAACAAATGGCTTAACAATAATAACATCATAAATCTCATCAAAGAAATATTTATTAAACACCAGCTTATAAATAAAGGTTTTTTTAACAAAATCAAGATTAATAGCCTTTATCCCATAAACTAACCATGCCCCAAGTATCCCTATGCCAGTCATAGAGAGTGAGATGATCATAACTAATTGATGTCCTGAATGTTCCCCTCTGTGATGAGCCGCATGTCCACTATCAAAGCAGACAAAGCCTTGGAACCAGTCATTTAGATAGGGCGAACCGATAAATCCAGCGGTAATTGCCAGAAATGCCAGTATACACATGGGTATTGTCATCACCCATGGTGACTCATGTGGATGAGCATCATGCTTTCTCGTCTCACCGCCAAAGGTAACAAAGCAAAGCCTGAACATATAAAAGGCTGTCATCAATGCCCCAATCTCACCGATAATAAACAAGAGCATATGCCCTGAGGAATAAGCAGCCATTAATACTGTTTCCTTGCTCCAGAATCCGGCAAGGGGCGGTACTCCGGCAATGGCTAAGGAACCGATAATAAATACTATAGCAGTAATGGGCATCTTTTTACCCAGACCACCCATATCCCAGATATTATTGGAATGCATGGCATGGATAACGCTCCCTGCTGCTAAGAATAAGAGTGCCTTAAAAAAAGCATGGGTTGTCAGATGAAACATTCCTGCCGAAAATCCGCCAACACCCAGAGCAAGCATCATATAACCGAGTTGGCTCAGGGTTGAATAGGCAAGTACGCGTTTAATATCGTTTTGACACAAGCCAATACTTGCGGCAAACAAGGCTGTAAACCCGCCCACATATCCAACTACAAGCAATGCATTTGGTCCGGCATCAAACATGGTATATGTCCTTGCCACCAGATAGACACCAGCAACAACCATTGTTGCGGCATGAATAAGGGCAGAAACCGGTGAAGGACCCTCCATGGCATCTGGAAGCCATGTATGGAATGGAAACTGTGCTGATTTTCCCATTGCCCCTATGAATATCAAAACAGCCATTATGGTCAGAATCTGCGAACTAATCTGTCCTTCATGAATCAAACCCTCTATATTTAAGAAATTGAATGTGCCGGCATAAAACCCGACACATAAGATACCAATCAAAAATCCTGCATCTGCCAATCTAGTAATAATAAACGCCTTCTTTGCAGCTGCTGCAGCAGATGGCTTGTGATGCCAGAAACCAATCAACAAGTATGAACAAAGACCAACAAGCTCCCAGCAGGCAAAAATAGTAATAAAGTTGTTTGCCAGAACTAATCCAAGCATAGAAAATGTAAATAATGAGATAAAGGAATAATACCTTGAAAAATCTACATTCTTCTCTGCTGACAAGTACCCTCTGGAATATACCTGAATCATCAGACTTACCAGGGTTACTACAACCATCATAATTGAGGATAAAGGATCTACCAACATCCCCATCTCAAGCTGAAACTCACCACTCTCAAACCATGGCAGGCTAAACTCATAATGCCTTTGTCCGCTCATAGATAGCTCTCTTAATATCACGCAAGCCATTGAAAATGATGCCAGTATCCCGGCAATAGAAAGCCATGATGAAAGGTTTTTGAACCTTTTGGTAAAAAAGGTAATAGTCATAAACACTATAAACGGTATTGCCGGAACTAACCACGCATTATTTATCATGAAACACCCCTATCAGTAAGCATTCATTTGTCAGCTTTTGAATAAAAGCAGTAGGTATACGATTGCGTTTTCGTGTGATTACAATGCTTATTCTTTTCATTATCTTTACCATTCCTTATACCATTGATATGGTTCAAACATATTCATTGTAAAGGACAGAACGAAACACACACTCACCATTTCATCAGATTGATATCCTCAACATTAATACTCTTCATGTGCCGATAAGCTGACAGAATAATAGCCAACGCAACAGCTACCTCTGCCGCCTCAATAGCGATAACAAACATTGTAAAGATATGTCCTGTTAACATATGGGGATACATATACTTAGCAAATGCTACAAAATTGATATTAGCTGCATTAAGCATCAGCTCAATGGATAGCAATATCATCACTGCATTTCGTCTGACCAGAACACCGTAAATCCCCAGACAGAAGAATATGGCACTTAGTATCAAATAATTTGTCAGGCACATAATCAGAACTCCTTACATAATCGTTTATTTAGCAATTGACAACTCCCCCCACAATGCCCCTGTCGGACACGCCTCCACACACTTACCGCAAGAATCACACTCGGTTTCAGCCAGCGGCTTGCCAAAGGTTGGTTCAATGGTTGTTTCAAACCCACGATTAACAAAGCCGAGGGCACCAATCCCCTTTATCTCCAGACATATTCGCACACACTTACCACACCGGACACATTTATTTGGATCCCGCAAGATAGCTGGAATAGAGTTATCTATCAAATAATGATGTACTTTACCGTTCTTGAACCTATCCAGACTAACACCATATTCCATCCCATATTTTCGCAACCCACATGTATCAATGGCATTACACCCACACTCAAGGCAGCGGTTAGCCTCAAGGCTGGCATTTACCTGTTCCAGCCCAAGCTCAACCTCATCAAAGCCTTTTAGTCGTTTTTCAATTTCAAGCTCTGGCATCCTTACCCGTGCTTGCTTTTCCACACCCTCAAACTCAAGGTTATTAACCTCATCAAGACTGCCTTTGCTTACATTAAACACATTCGCCTCTGGAGTAATCTCAACTCCTTGCAGATATTGATCAATTGAATTAGCTGCCTTTTTTCCACCGGCAATTGCCTCAATCACGCATGTCGCACCAGTGACCACATCACCAGCGGCAAATACGCCAACCCTGCCAGTACCCATACCATTATCAACTACTATTGTTTTACCCCTGCTTATTTGGATACCCTGTTCCTGAACCAAACACTCTGACCCCGGAACTTGACCAATCGCAGCAATCACTGTCTCAACGGCTATCATAAACTCAGAGCCATGAACAGGCATTGGTTTTCTTCGACCACTCGAATCAGGCTCACCCAATTCCATGCGAATACATTCAATCATTTCTGCCTTGCCACTTCCAATTACCCGCACAGGAGCAGACAGGAAGTGAAACTGAACCCCTTCATGCTCTGCCTCATTAATCTCCACTTCATTAGCCGGCATCTCAGCCCTTGATCGGCGATATATCAATATCACCTCATCTGCACCCAGACGCAATGCCGTTCTGGCAGCATCAATGGCTGAATTCCCGCCACCAATCACAGCTACCCTGCCCTTGAGTCTGATTTTCTTATTCAATCCCATATCCCGCAGAAAATCAACCGCAGACAAAACACCCTCAATATCATCACCTTCTACACCTAATTTGTAGCTTCCATGTGCCCCAATACCAATGAATACTGCCTCAAAACCATCACCCAGCAGGCTATCTATGGTAAAATCCCTGCCAAGAGACATACCACATTTTACCTCAATCCCATGTTCACAAATGTTTGCTATCTCTTTATCCAACACATCCTTTGGCAACCGGTATTCTGGTATCCCATACCTCAGCATTCCACCCGGCTCAGGCAATGCCTCAAATATTTCGCATTTATAATCCATACCCGCTAGATAATAAGCACAACTCAAGGACGCAGGGCCTGCCCCAATTAATGCCACTTTTTTGCTATTTTCTAACTGCTGACTGCTATTTTCTAACTGCTGACCATTCCCCATCTCCCAATCTGCCACAAACCGCTTCAAGAAATCAATGGCTACCGGCTCATCAACCAAATTCCGTCTGCAAGCCAATTCACAGGGTCTCACACAAACCCTGCCACAAACCGCTGGCAAGGGATTGTTTTGCCGTATAACCTCAACAGCCTCCTGATATTTACCCTCAGCAATCAACCCAATATAATCCTTAACCCTCACCCCTGCCGGACAAGCCATCTGGCATGGTGGCAGGCAATCACCATAATGGTCAGATAGCAACAACTCAAGGCATAACTTACGAGCCTCGTAAATAAGTTTGCTCTTAGTGGTAACAACCATACCATCCCGCACCTTTGTTGCACACGCAGGAACCAATGGCCTTCGTTCTCCCTCAACCTCAACCACACACAACCAGCATGACCCAAACGGCTCTAATTGCTCATCATGACAAAGGGTAGGAATATCAATTCCATTTGACCTTGCTGCATCTAATATTGTTGCAGATTCATCAACCATATACTCTTGTGTATCTATAATTATCTTTACCATGTGCCTTCCATCAATCAGTAGTTGTAGACATTACCATCTATCTACCTTAATAATCGCTTCAAACTTACATTTAGCCACACATTGTCCACACCTGATACATTTATCCGCATCAAGGACATGCAACTTTTTCTTCTCTCCGGTAATTGCCTTGACCCCGCATACTTTAATACACATTCCACATCCCTTGCATCGCTCATCAATTATCACAAAGGAAATCAATTCCTTACAAGCCTTTGCCGGACACCTGCGTTGCTTGATATGTGCCTCATACTCATCCCTGAAATATCTCAAGGTTGTCAACACCGGATTTGGGGCAGTCTGCCCAAGCCCGCACAATGATGTTTTTTGTACGCTTTGTGCTAACTTTTCCAATAGTTCGATGTCTTCATCAACACCATGACCCGAGACGATTCTTTCCAATATCTCGAGCATCCGTCTGGTGCCGATTCTGCAAAAGGTACACTTGCCGCACGACTCATTCTGGGTAAAGTTGAGAAAAAATCTGGCAATATCTACCATGCAAATGGTATCATCCATTACCACCATGCCGCCTGAACCCATAATAGCACCAGTTTGGTTAATAGAATCATAATCAACCGGTGTATCTAATAGGCTTGATGGGATACAGCCACCAGAGGGACCACCCATCTGAACCGCCTTAAACTCATGCTTGCCAGCTACCCCGCCACCAATTCCAAGGATAACCTCTCTAAGGCTCATACCCATAGGAACTTCAACCAGACCACCCCGCTGTATCTTACCAGCTAAGGCAAACACCTTTGTCCCTTTACTCTTTTCTGTACCAAAAGAGGCATACGATTCTGCCCCATTAGTAATAATCCATGGAATATTTGCCAATGTTTCTACATTGTTAATATTAGTCGGCTTACCATATAATCCGGAGATAGCTGGAAACGGTGGACGAAGTCGCGGCATTCCCCGTTTACCCTCAATAGAAGCAATCAAAGCTGTCTCCTCACCACAGACAAAGGCACCAGCCCCCTCCTTTATTTCCAATTCAAAACTAAAATCACTTCCCAGAATATGCTCACCAATAAATCCACGAGCCTTTGCTTGCTCAATGGCTATTTTTAACCGCTTTATTGCCAGAGGATATTCAGCTCGCACATAAATATACCCATGATTGGCGCAGGTAGCATAGCCGCCAATCAACATTCCTTCAAGCACGCTATGCGGATCCCCTTCCAGAACACTTCTATCCATAAATGCACCCGGGTCACCCTCATCCGCATTACAGATAAAATATTTCTTGTCACCTGAAGACTTAGCCGCAAAACCCCATTTTATTCCAGTAGGAAATCCTGCTCCACCCCTGCCGCGTAGACCAGAAGAGGTAATCTCATCAATCACCTCATCCCGCGACATTCCATTGACAACCTTTTCAATCGCCTTATATCCACCTTGTTTTATATATTCATCAATCGATTCAGGTGATATTTTCCCACAATTGCGAAGCACAATCCGTTGCTGCTTGTTAAGGCATATTTCATCTTCCTGAGTTATTGTCCATTCTGGTATTACATTGCCAGCAATAACATGTTCATCCAGAATCCTGTCTATCATTTTAGGGGTTACTTGTTTATAGGTGATATTTCCAGCAGGCAGCACAACATCAACCAATACCTCATTGTAACACATGCCAATACAGCCAGTCTCTTCAAGTATCACATCCAATCCACGGCTATCAATTCCAAGCTGTAATTGTTCATAAACCTTTCTGCCACCAGAGGCAATTCCACAACTGCCAAGCCCAACAATAATGCGTGTCTTTTGCATATAATTAATCCCTTTTTTATACAATTATCATCCTCTGCAACGGATTATTATACTCAGGAAGGGTATAAATTGCGATTTTTTCGGTGAGGATTAATCAACGAGAGCAAGGCGTGAAGGTTTGCAATAGTGTACTATTGCAAACCTGAACAACGCAGCTATCGTTGATTAAGACCAGCGAAAAATGTAATTTATACCTTTCCTGAGTATAAGCTAATGCAGCTTCACAATAACGACATAAACTCGTCCACACTAATACCTGCTTGCCAAA
>MNYI01000231.1 GCA_001873945.1 Candidatus Desantisbacteria bacterium CG2_30_40_21 | reverse complement strand
GAGACGACAGAGAGACACAGAGCTTAAATTCCAATCAGCATACAGCTTATTTTCATACAATAAGCAGTTATTTTACCTGAAAGCCGATTGTCCTCTTTCTCTGTGTCCCTCCTGATACTCTGTGTCCTCTGTGTTAAAAATATAGGCTGTGAACGGTTACAATTTTTTTTGTTGACAATCTGGTAAAGGTAGTATATAATCTATTATAGTAATAAAAAAATGGGCAATTTGTTTTTTAGTTGTCAAGAAAAAAATATGAGGTTAATCTGTGGCTGTAATATCTGCAATGCCTGTAGAAGTAAATGGAGCTAAAGAAGATAAAAATCCTTCTCCTAAGGGTAAACGCCGTCTTGGAGAGATGCTGGTAGAAAAGGGTATTATAAATTATTCCCAATTAAAGCAGGCATTAGATATCCAAAAAAAAGGGGGCGATAGATTAGCCTGCGTTCTGGTTGAACTGGGAATCGTTAATGAAATAGCAATTGCTGATTTTCTGTCCTCAGAAACAAAGACACCAAGGGTAACAAAGGAACAGTTAAGAGCTGTTGACCTTTCAGTAAAAGGTCTTATCTCTGAAAACATTATTCATAAGAATTTGGTTATACCATTAAGTAAAAAGGATAAAACATTAACGGTTGCTCTCACAGATCCATTAAACATCTTTCTCATAGATAACTTGTCTGCCAGAACCAAGTGTATTATCCAACCAGTAATCGCCACAGCATCTGAGATAAAAGAGGTAATTGAGAGAACCTATGGCAAAACACTCTCTGTTGCAAGTATTATAAAAAAGATGGAGGTGCAGAAAGGGGTTGAAATTATTCAACCAGATATTGAAAAAGAAGATATTACCTTATTGGTCAAGGAGAGTGGGGAAGCCTCTGTTGTTAGCTTAGTTAATTATATATTGATGGATGCAATTCGTAACAGGGCTTCTGATATTCATATAGAGCCATTTGAGAATCAGGTAAGGATTAGAACAAGGATTGATGGAATATTATATGAGTCACCCTCTCCGCCCAAAAAGTATCAAAATGCTATTGTCTCTCGAATAAAGATTATGTCTGGTCTTGATATTGCAGAAAAGAGATTGCCTCAGGACGGAAGGTTTAAGGTAAAATATGAGGGCAGGAATATTGATTTTCGTGTTTCCATGATCCCTACAGCCTTTGGGGAAAAGGTGGTGTTGCGAGTTCTTGATGCCTCAGCCCTGTGTCTGGATATTGTGGACCTTGGGCTTGAAGCAAAGACATTTGATCTCTTTAAGAAATGTATTCATGCCCCATATGGAATAATCCTTGTAACTGGTCCAACGGGTTCAGGAAAAACAACAACCCTTTATTCTACCTTAAAATCCATGGACTCTGTCGCAAAAAATATTATTACGATTGAGGATCCAATAGAGTATGTTTTGCCGGGGGTAAATCAGCTTCAGATAAAACCAGAGATAGGATTGGATTTTACGGATGGATTAAGGTCATTCTTAAGACAGGATCCAGATATTATTATGGTGGGTGAGATACGGGACAGGGAAACGGCTGAGGTTTCTATTAATGCAGCTTTAACTGGTCATCTGGTGTTTACTACCCTGCATACCAATGATTCGGCTGGTGCGATTACCCGATTAATCAATATGGGTATTGAGCCGTTTTTAATCTCATCAACAGTTATTATGTCTATTGCCCAGAGGTTGGTAAGAAAGATATGCCCTGATTGCAAAGAGGAGTATAAAGAATCAGCAAAGAATCTTCAGGCTGTTGGGGTAAAAATAGATTCAAGTCGGGAGGTAACCCTTTATCGAGGGATTGGATGTGATCGGTGTAAGGGTATTGGATATAAGGGAAGATTAGCTATCTTTGAGGTAATGGTCCTGACAGAAGAGATAAGACAACATATCTTGAGCCGTGAACCTTCACAGATAATTAAACAATCTGCCATGAATAGTGGTATGATTAGCCTCAGAGAGGCTGCATTAAGAAAGGTTGCCGCCGGGTTAACTACAGTTGAAGAGGTATTGCGATTAACCTTTGAAGAGAAGATGGGGGATATGTAGCCCAGACATTCCTGTCTGTGTTTCATATTACTATTCAACCTTTCTGGCTATTTTGACGATAAAGATATATAAGATTATGATTTCAAAGATGTTTGATAAAAGGGAGTGATGAAACCGTGTATAGTATGGAATCTTTGGTGCATTTAATGGTAGAAAGAGAGGCATCTGATATTCATTTATTGATTGGTGCCCCGCCACAGCTTCGAATTGACGGTGTGATTACCCCGATAGAGGATTGTGAAAGGCTGACCCCGGAATCATGTCAACAGTTGGTTTATAGTATTCTGACTGATGATCACAAGAGGAGGTTTGAGGAGGAGAATGAACTGGATCTTTCTTTTGGGGTAAAGGATGTGGGCAGGATCAGAATGAATGTTTTCCGCCAAAGGGGAACAGTAGGTGCTGCCTTAAGAAGTATCCCCAATGAAATACCAACCTTTGAAAAGCTGAGTTTACCACCTATTGTTCGGGATATTGCCGAGCTACCATCTGGTCTTGTACTGATTACCGGCCCTACAGGGTCAGGGAAATCAACAACCCTGGCAGCTATGATTGATTATATTAACACTAATCGTCGAGAACATATCATTACAGTTGAAGACCCTATTGAATTTCTACATCATCATAAAAATGCTATTGTTTGTCAAAGAGAGGTCGGGAGTGATACCAAAAGTTTTGGTATAGCACTTAAATATATCTTGCGACAGGATCCGGATGTGATATTGATAGGGGAAATGCGTGACTTAGAAACCATAGCTGCGGCTTTAACCATTGCGGAAACAGGACATTTGGTGTTTGCTACGCTGCATACACCTGATGCTATTCAATCCGTTAACCGTATTATCGATGTTTTCCCCGGTCATCAACAGCCACAGATACGGGGACAGCTTTCCTTTGTTTTGCAAGCTATATTTTCGCAGATACTTTTACCTCATGCTATGGGCAAGGGCAGGGTCTTAGCACCTGAGATTTTAATTGCCACGCCAGCCATGCGTAACCTTATCAGAGATGGTAAAATACATCAGGCATATACGGTTATGCAATCTGGCAGACAGTATGGTATGCAGAGCATGAATATGGCTCTGGTGGACCTCTATAATTCAGGGCAGGTTACCTATGAAGATTGCCTTAATTATTCCCCGGATGCAGAAAGCTTAAAACAATTGCTCGGTGGAAGCAGAGGACGAATGGGTGGCATGTAAAAGTACCGCCAGCATCCTTGGTACTTTCTTTTTCGTCAGGAATTCCGCCAGCAAGGATGCTGTCGGTACTTTTAATGGAGAATTCTAATTATGCCAACTTATATTTATAAAGCCCGAAATATGGATGGAACCGTAGTTACCGGGAAGATAGATGCTGAGACTCAACGATCGGTAATTATGAAGCTGAAACAGCAGCATTTGATGGTAATTACAGCTGAGGAAGAAAAGTCCAATATCTTTTCCAGAATGACAGAAATTCTGAAATTCAAGGGTTGGGTTGGGCTCAAGGATCTGGTATTATTCAGCCGTCAGCTGGCAACGCTAATAAATGCAGGTATTCCTATTGTTCAATGTTTGAATGTATTGATTGATCAGGTAGATAATAAAAACTTTAAGAGAATAATTATGACTGTTCGTGAGGATATTGAAAAGGGTGCATCTGTTACTATGTCCATGGGAAAACATCCCAATGTATTTAATCAGCTCTATACCAGTATGATAAAATCAGGGGAATCAGGCGGTGTGCTGGACGAGGTTCTGGAAAGGATCGCGTCCTATCTGGAGTCTGTTCAGTCACTCAGAAGAAAGGTGCAAACAGCTATGGCGTATCCTGGAGTGGTTAGTTGTATTGCAGTAGGAATAATTCTATTCTTGTTAATCTTTGTTATTCCAGCCTTCAAGGATGTATTTGAAAGTTTTGGGGCAAAGCTACCACTTCCTACTATGATTCTGATTAAGGTTTCTGATGTCATTAAAACCTATATTGTATGGTTTATTCTCTTTGTTATGGGTGTATTTTTTTTGGGAAGGCTTTTTATTACCAAAACAGAGAAAGGAAGATTATTATTTGATTCTCTGCTCCTGAAAATACCTGTCTTTGGTCCATTGTTTCGAAAGATAGCTGTAACCAGATTTGCTCGAACACTGGGAACACTTGTGAGAAGTGGTGTATCTATTTTAGAGGCATTAGAGATTGTGGCAAAAACCTCTGGGAATAAAATTGTAGAATTAGCCGTTATGGGTGCCAGATCATCTATCCGAGAGGGAGAAAGGATTACTGACCCATTAAGAGAGTGTGGAGTATTTCCCCCTATGGTCATTCAGATGGTCTCGGTAGGTGAAGAAACCGGTGCTCTTGATACCATGTTGATGAAGATAGCTGATTACTATGACCGCGAGGTTGATTCCGCTGTTTCAACCCTTGCCTCTTTGATAGAACCTCTCATGATTTGTGTTCTGGGGATTATTGTTGGTGGAATTGTGATTTGTATGTATCTGCCAATCTTCATGATTTCAACTATTGTCTCAGGAAACTAAGGGTCTGTTATACTCAGCAAGGGGTAACTACTCAAGTAAAGGAATTTACCACTCAAGACACAAAGACGCAAAGCTCACAAGGTTCACTTATTCCTCACACAAAGCCACAGAGATCACAAAGATATATGAGATTTTTTTCTTTTCTACCCTTTGTGTTCTTTGTGTCTTTGTGTGATTAATTCCGATTGCACAGCTCGGAAAAAACTACGAAATACGCGAAAAACAGCGAAAATTAATAATCAGAAGGAATTTGTGGATCAGAATTTTTCGCGGTTTTTTGCGTTTTTCGTAGTTATCTCTTGATAGCTGAGTAGTTACAGCAAGGGCATAAATGCTTACCTGTGGTGAGAGGGAATTTCCAGATGAAAACACGAAATGGTTTTACACTCCTTGAATTAATGATTGTATGTGCAATTATTGCTTTATTGTCCGCTATTTCGATTGTCCGATTCGTTCAATTAATTGATATTGCAAGAGAGTCCGTGACCAAAGCAAATCTATGCTCATTTCGTGCAGCAATTGCCAGCTATTATTGTGATACAAAAGGGTTGTATCCTGTGTATCTGGATAGTGCCACTCGAACAAATAGTAATGAAATCCTACCGGTGTTTATCCCTCGTTATATGCAAAAGATACCCCAGGCTAGCCTGAGAAGAAATGTTCCTCATAATCATTCTAATGCTATTGCTACAATTACTACAGGAGAGGAAGAAATAGCAACAACAACTATTGCAGATGTGGGGGGCTGGATATATTCTCCTTCATCCGGGGATATCAGGATCAATTGTACCTGCAAGGATGTTGCTGGTTTGAATAAAATAGACGGTACTCGTTATTATAATTATGGACATGAAGAATAATGGCAAAAAAAAAAGCAATACCCATTAACAAACAACCCAAAAAAGCACCTGTCTATGAATTTGTGCCGTCAAAACTTGACTCATGGATGAATATAGTCGGCATATTGGTATTTTTAGCTGCATTTATGGTTTATTTAAGGACGCTTACCCCAAGCATTGAGCTTCATGATAGCGGCGAGTTGGTTTCCGCAGCTTATGTTTTAGGGATATGCCATCCACCGGGCTATCCTCTTTATTGCTTGATGGGGAAATTCCTGACACTCATTCTTCCCTTAGCAAATATTGCCTTCAGGATGAATATCTTCTCTGCCCTTTCTGCATCTGTGGCTGTCATGATGGTTTATTTTATAACCATGAAGATATCTTGTCCTCTTTTGAATAAAGAAAAGCCTATCCTGTCCATTGTCCCGGGCATAGTAGCCGCTGGTATGCTCACCTTTGCCACCACCTTCTGGCAACAGGCTGTTATTGCCGAAAAATATACCCTCAACGCCTTGTTTGCTGCCTTGCTTATCTTTGTCCTGATTAAATGGTGGGAGAGGATAGCTCAAAATATTCCCCATCAGCCATATCTGTACCTGTTTTTCTGCTTACTCGGGCTTGCCTTTACACACCATCTTCAAACCATTTTTCTGGCAGCAGCAGGTGTGTGTTTTATCCTCATAATTGGCTGGAACAAGAGGCAGAGTTTTCTTAACCCTCAGGTACTCCTAAGGGCAGGGATATTCTTTGGGCTGCCGCTTCTCTTGTATCTTTACCTTCCCATTCGGGCATCAGCTCATCCAGTAATTAATTGGGGTGCCCCGGATACATGGGAACGATTTATCAATCATATAACGGTTAAAGAATATGGGTATTATTTTTCTTCCTCAGTTAGTGAACTCCTTAATAAATTATTTATTAAACACCCCTCCTTTTTTGTGATGCAATTTACTCCATATTTAGCAGGCTTTGGATTTATCGGGGCAATATGGCTGTTTCGCAAGTGCTGGAAGTTTTTATTACTGTCTGGAGGGATTCTGGCAATAGACTTTGCCCATTCTGTCAGGTATGGAATACACAATATTGAAGATTATTACATCCCTGGGTATATGGTTTTTTCTATCTGGATTGGGCTAAGCATTATACCTATCAGTCAATTAATCAGGAAACGATTCCCAAAGGCTGCCATGATTTCCTTAGCCTTTCTGATTATGCCTTTAATTACCTTTTCCAATAATCTTTATTATGCTAATAACCATAAGAGTTTTTATGCCTATGATTATGCCCGCAATATCCTTATGCCGCTTCAGGATAAAGCCGTTCTGTTTGTCAAGGGTGATACTTTTTCCTTTCCACTCTGGTATCTGTATAATGTAGAAGGGATGCGGGATGATGTATATATGGTTGACCATTACTCCCTGTATCTTGATTGGTATGCCTCTCAGTTGAAAGAACGATATCCAACACTCAACTTTTCGTTTACCCCACAAAACAAAGCCACCCGTCTTTCTCCAGAGGCTGAGGTCTATATCTATGAAAGGCTGAATAATATTGTGGATAATAATCCTACTCTGGCAAGTTATCTGCCCTTTGACCCAAAGGTAGAGGAACGATATGCCTTAGTTCCGGCTAATATTTGTCATCGAATACTTCCCAAGGGGACACCGATTAGCGAACAAATCAAGGCAATTGATCCAAATCTTAACTTTGTTTGTCGCTATATTCTTGACAAGAATATTTACAAGCCGGAAAGGGTTGCCTCAAATGTATCCAATTATGGTATTTCTTACAATAATCTGGGTAAATTTTATCAGGATAATCAGTCGTATCCAGAGGCAATCATGGAGTTTAAGAAGGCTCTGGCTGTCTCCCCTGAATATATTACCGCATATTATCAATTGGGGCTGGCTTACAAGGATACAGGCAAATACAAGGAGGCAATGGAACAGTTTGAAAAAATAAAAGCCATCTCCCCTGATGATGCCAGAGCAGATTATGGCATGGGTATGGTTTTTCACAAGCAGGGCTTTTTATCCAGAGCGATTGATAGTTATCAAAAGGCAATTAAGCTGGACCCGGGCAAGGATTTTCTCTACGCTACACTTGGCAGTGCCTGTCTTGAGGCTCACATACCGCTTGAAGCAGTTAAGGCATTTCAAAAGGTGGTGGAATTAAGCCCGAACAGTCCAGACGCTTATTATAATCTGGGGATAGCTTATAGCCATCTGGGGGATAAAAATAACGCTGATAGCTGTTATCAGAAGGCATTGAGTTTGAGGAGGTAGGCAAAACATAAACGACTACAGCTTATTTACCTGAGTAGTTACCCCTTCTGAGCTATTACAAACTGGAAATATCCAAATATCTGCAAATGCTTTTTCCTGTTTTGCGGCTATCTTTTTTAACCTGATAAGTTCAAGAAGGGCAAGCAGGGTAACAATCATATCCTTCTTTTTAGATGCCCCCTTGAGTAGTGCAAAAAAAGACACCTTGCCGTCTGATTTGAGGATATGCTGAATCTCCTCCATGCGATGAAAGATGGTGGTAGAATGAGCTACAATCTCCATTGGGACAATTCGTTCTTCTTTTTTTAAGAGATTGATAAAGCTTGTTGCCAGAGCATAAAGGTCAATGTCTAATAATTCATCTTCCTGAACAGTATCTATGGGATGGGCTTTAGTCATGATTTGTTGTTGTTTAAGAAATTTCTCCTGAAGTTCCTGTGCCGCTTCTTTGTATCTTTGATATTCAAGAAGTCTATTAGCCAGCTCTGTTTTTGGGTCTTGTTCCTCAGATTGTGTCTGGTCTTCTTTCTTCTGTTGAGGCAGAAGTAATCGGGATTTCAGGGAGAGAAGATATGCAGCCATGACCAGAAACTCTGAGGCAATATCTATATCCAGTGTCTGCATCAGGTTCAGGTATTCTAAATAATCCTTGGTGATTTTAGCTATAGGAATATCATAGATGTTTAGTTTTTCTTTTTTAATAAGATGAAGGAGTAAATCAAACGGTCCCTCAAACATCTCAAGTTTAATCTGATATTTTTTCATTCTCGCCCTGCCCCAAACACAGCCTTCATGATCTCATTCATGGTACAAGAGGCAATCTTTGAGGCTCGTTTATTCCCTTGTTCAAGAATCTGTTCAATTATTTTTGGGGAAGATCTGAACTCAATCTGTCTTTCGTGTATCTCAGCCATAATTAGCTTCAGGATGTCCGCCAGATTTGACTTACATGCCCTGCAACCTCTTTTTGCTTCCAGACACTCTGTTTTTACTATTTTCTCATCCTGTGGGTTAAATGCCTGATGAAAGGCATAAACTACACACCCTTCCGGATGACCCGGATCGCTTACATGAATACGAGTCGGGTCAGTAAACATATTCTGAATCTTTTTGGCGACAATATCCATGGTATCAGCGAGGTAGATACAATTTTCATAACTTTTACTCATCTTTCTCCCATCAATGCCAGGGAGTTTTGGGACTTGAGCTAATTTTTCTTGAGGTTCAGGAAAAATATTCCCATAAAAATGATTAAACCTGCGAGCTATTTCTCTGGTAAGCTCTATGTGTGGAGCCTGATCCACACCAATAGGCACAACAGTTGCCCTATAAAGCAAAATATCTGCTGCCTGAAGTACCGGATAACCAAGAAAGCCATGTGTACTTAAATCTACATTGGCTAACTGGATTATCTGCTCCTTGTAGGTTGGATTTCTTTCCAGCCATGAGATAGGGGTGATAATGGATAAAAGCAGGTATAATTCTGCATGTTCCTTGACATGGGATTGCTGGAAAATGGTGCATTTTTCAGGAGAAATTCCTGCACTTAACCAATCAACAACCATATCCATAATATTTTGCTTAAATGCTGTTGTATCAGCATAACCTGTGGTTAAGGCATGCCAATCAGCAACCATATAAAAGCACTCGTACTCATTCTGGAGTTGTTGCCAGTTCTTGAGCGCCCCAAGCAAATGTCCAAGATGTAACTTACCAGTAGGACGCATCCCGCTTAATACTCGTTCCATAATATTCTCCTTTTGATTATTATCTATACCTGTAATTAACAGATAATACTATACTGTATCGTATCCTGTTTGTCAAGATAATTTTTGCAATCAACACCCAAACATCTAAGGAGTCAAGAAAAAATATATTCAAGTGGGGCATAAATTGCGATTTTTCTCGGGGTGAGGATTAATCAAGGAGATCAATGGCGCGCAAGGTGAGCAATAGTGTACTATTACGAACCTGAACAACACAGCTATCGTTGAT
>MNYI01000185.1 GCA_001873945.1 Candidatus Desantisbacteria bacterium CG2_30_40_21 | reverse complement strand
AAAACTGTTCGAGCTGTGCAATCGGAATTAATCACACAAAGACACAAAGAACACAAAGGATAGAAAAGAAGAAAAATCTCATATATGCAAACCAATAAAATAGTTGACATTATGCGTAAATAAAGATTGATCAAAATATGGAGCAAGCCAACCGTGTTGGCGTTGTTTGGAGAACGGCATCACGGATGCCTTGATCCAAATATGGAGCGAACCAACCGCATATGTAAACAAATTTATTGGTTTGCATATATATCTTTGTGATCTCTGTGGCTTTGTGTGAGAAATAAGTGAACCTTGTGAGCTTTGCGTCTTTGCGAGAAGAAATAAAGGGGGAATTAGGGAAACGCACCCTCCTGATTCACCCGCTCAATTTGTCACCCTGATTTTGTTCCATGCCAAAAAATAAAAAAAATGTATTTTGGGTCAAATTTTTATTGACATTTAGAAAATTAATAGTATAATATAAAAACCAGATTAGACTAAGAGGATAATCTGCATGTTTAGAGTTATAGTCTTAAGGGGGGTTGATAATTGGAAGCATTGGGCCGTCACTTGTTATTAGAATTATATGATTGTAATCCTGAGGCATTAAATGATGTGGATGGGATAACAAACACAATGACGCAGGCAGCATTAGCGTCTGGTGCAACTATCTTAAAGGTAGAGTTCCATAAGTTTGCACCAATAGGGATAAGTGGTATGATTATTATTGCTGAGTCTCATCTCTCAATCCATACCTGGCCAGAATACAAGTATGCTGCTTGTGATGTTTTTACCTGCGGTGATAAGATAGATCCATATTTAGCCGTAGATTATCTTACAACTCATCTGGAGGCAAAATCTTCTTCAATTATAGAAATGAAGAGGGGGATATTAAGGGATCAAAAATATCAGCCATTGAAACACAAACAGGAGGTCGTAAATGTCTGATAATAAATATTATACATGGCATACTGAGCCAATGCATGCCTATGAACAGCACTCCATTGCTATTAAAGGGATGCCGGTTTCCATTCAAACCCCATTCCAGCAAATGGCAATAATAGACAGCTTGCGGTTTGGTCGATGTCTGATATTAGATGGAAAGGTTCAATCCTCAGAAACAGATGAGTATATCTACCATGAGGCATTAGTTCATCCGGGTATGATAGCACACCCTGCCCCGCGAAACATTATGGTTGTTGGTGGTGGTGAAGGGGCAACAGTAAGGGAGATATTAAAGCATCCGGATGTTGAGCATGTGGTTATGGTAGATATTGATGAAGAAGTCGTGGAAAATTGTAAAAAATATCTGCCTGCATGGCATATGGGTGCATTTGATGACCCAAGGGTAGAGGTTTTGTGCCTTGATGCAAGAAAGTATTTAGAGGAAACGACCAAAAAGTTTGATATAATTATCATAGATATTACTGAACCATTGGAAGGTGGACCAGCATATTTATTGTTTACTCAGGAGTTTTATCAAATAGTTCAAAATCGTCTTACTCAAGATGGAGTGCTTATTGTTCAATCAGGCTCTGCAGCTAATAATGACCTGCTTTGTTTCTCATCTATTCACAAGACCCTTCAAACAGTTTTTCCACAAGTTAAGGCATATCATACCTTTATTCCCTCAATTGCTTTATTATGGGGGTTTACGGTAAGTTTTGTTAATGAAAATAGAAGCGTATTGTCTGGGGATGAGCTTTTTTGCGAATTAGAAAAAAGAGGGCTTACATCCCTTAAATATTATGATATGGAAACACACTTAAGCATGTTTTCTTTACATAAATACCTGAGAGAATCATTTGAAAAAGATGGAAAACTAATTCAGGATAATGCCCCATTGACATATTAGGAAGCGTCCTGCATTTGCGGTTGTATTGCTGCATATGTTTCTAATTGTATGGGGGAAATTTTATTACAGGGCTACAAATTCAATATAATTAAGGAGGCGACTTAAGTGATACCAGTTACAATAAAACAACTTCTTGAAGCAGGGGTTCATTTTGGGCACCAAACCCAAAAATGGAACCCTAAGATGGCACAATATATCTTTGCCCAGAGGAATGATATTCATATCATTGATTTGCAAAAGGCAATAAAGGGGTTAAGGGCAGCCTATGCCTTTGTTCGGGATATAGCTGCTGCTGGTGGTACTGTCCTGTTTGTAGGAACAAAAAAACAGGTTCAGAATGTTATGAAGGATGAGGCACTTGACTGTGGGGCATACTTTATTACAAAAAGATGGCTGGGTGGAACACTGACTAATTTAACAACCATCAGGAAGAGTATTGCCAAGCTTCAGGAAATAGAACAAATGGAACTGTCCGGGAAATTTGAACATCTCACCAAAAAAGAGGTTTCTTTATTAAAAAAGGAAAAGAACAGATTGGAAAGACTTCTTGATGGTATCAGGGATATGACAAAATTTCCACAAGCTATCTTTATTGTTGATACCAAAAAAGAAAGAATAGCCGTCTTAGAGGCACGAAGATTGCATATTCCGATTGTGGCTATTGTTGATACCAATTGTGACCCTGAAGAGATTGATTACTGCATACCCGGCAATGATGATGCCATTAGGGCAGTTAAATTGATAGCCAATGTGATGGGAAATGCAATTATTGACGGCAGAAGAGCTTTTGAACAGGCAAAACTGATGAAGGAAAAGCAGGAAACAACAGCAGCAGTAGAAATGAAGGATATAAGTGAGAAGATAGAGGAAGATAACTAATGAATATAAGTCCTATAAGACTATAGGACTTATATTGAATTTTCAGGAGGAATACAGATGCAGATAACAGCAGCAATGGTTAGAGAATTAAGGGATGCAACAGATGCCCCTATGATGGAGTGTAAACAGGCACTTAAAAAGGCTGAGGGAGATATGGATAAAGCCTTAAAAATATTGCGAACCCAGGGAATGGCAGTTGCTCAAAAAAAAGCAAGCAGGGAAGCAAAGGATGGAACAGTATATGCTTATATCCATATGGGTGGAAAGATGGGTGTTCTGGTTGAGGTAAATTGTGAGACTGATTTTGTTGCCAGAACAGATGATTTCAAGGAGCTTTGCAAGGATATTGCCATGCATATTGCTGCCGCCAATCCCCTTTATGTCTCAAGGGATCAAATTCCTGCCCAAAAACTTGAAGAAGAAAAGAGTATATATAAGGAACAGGCTGAAAAATCTGGAAAGCCAGAAAAGGTATGGGACATGATGATTTCTGGACGGGTGGAAAAATATTACAAAGATGTTTGTTTGTTAGAGCAACCATTTGTTAAAAATCCTGATATAAGCATAAATGACCGTATCACAGGTTATGTGGCTAAGGTTCGGGAAAATATAGTTGTTCGTAGATTTGCACGGTATGTGCTTGGTGGAGAATAGTCTGACAAGTCCGATAGGTATGACATGTCTGACGGGTCCAACAGGTCTGACATGTCATACCTCTTAAAAGGAAACATAAATGTCCAACTTAAAATATAAACGCGTAATCCTTAAGTTAAGCGGAGAGGTATTGCAAGGAAAACAAACATACGGAATTGACAAAGATATTGTGGCTGAAATATCTCGACAGATAAAAGAGATAAAGGAATTAGGGGTAGAAATAGCTATCATTATTGGCGGCGGAAACATATTTCGTGGGATAAGTGATGCAGCAGCTAATATGGATCGTACATCCGCAGATCATATGGGTATGCTGGCTACAGTCATAAATTCAATTGCTCTTCAGGATGCTCTGGAAAAGATAGGGCTACATTGTCGGGTACAATCTGCCATTGAAATGCAAAAAGTAGCTGAACCATATATCAGAAGAAGGGCAATCAGGCACTTAGAAAAGGGCAGAATAGTGGTATTTGCTGCTGGCACAGGAAATCCTTTTTTCTCTACAGATACAGCCGCAGCCTTACGAGCCGCAGAGATTGGGGCAGAGGTTATCTTGAAGGCAACAAAGGTTGATGGAGTTTATGATAAAGACCCTGTAAAATGTCCGGATGCAGTTAAATATGAATCTGTGAGCTATATGGAGGTCTTGAGTAAGGGATTAAGGATTATGGATAGCACGGCTATTTCTTTATGTATGGAGAATTCCCTACCTATAGTGGTGTTTGACCTTACACAGGAAGGGAATATTAAGAGGGTGATACAGGGTGAAGGGATTGGGACGATAGTATCGTAGAGAAAAAAGGCACAAAGGAAGAGAAGAAGGGTACAGAAATGACGGTAGCTGATTTAGTAGTTATAGTATTCGTTAGTCTGATTGGTTTAGGCATATTAGGAATTGGTGTTATTGGTATCTTAGAAGGAAGGGAATTGTTAAAACAAAAAATGGCTAATCTTTAAGGAGATGGAAAACCATGATAGAAAAGATATATGATGAAACAAAAAACAGGATGGAAAAAACAATACAGGCATTTAAGCATGAATTGAGTACCATGAGGACAGGAAGGGCATCAATTGGTATGTTAGAGTCGGTTAAGGTAGATTATTACGGGGGAATGGTTCCTGTTAATCAGGTAGCGAATATCTCTATCCCTGAGCCCCGTTTGATTGTCATTGCCCCATGGGATAAATCAATGCTAAGTACTATATCCAAGGCTATCATGAAATCTGACCTTGGGCTTACACCCTCAAATGATGGACTGTCAATCAGGCTCTCTATTCCACAACCAACTGAGGAACGAAGGAAGGATATGGTAAAGGTAGTCAAGAAAAAGGCAGAAGAAGAAAAAGTATCCATACGAAATATCAGACGGGATCAAAATATAGTGATAAAAAAGGCAGAGGATGACAAACTTATTACAGAAGATAACCTGAAAAAAGCCAATGAAAAGATTCAGGATATAACAGATCAATATATTAGAAAAATTGAGGATATGCTGGTTGTAAAGGAAAAGGAGATAATGGAAGGGTAGTGGATTGTAACACTTGTCTTTGTAGGTATATATTCCCACGAATTACCACCAGAAACAAGTGTCATGAGGTAGCAGGTAATTGAATGCAGAATTTGTAATTTTCAAATAAAAAGGAGGTGTGATAGGAAATGGCTTATGTTATTACAGATGAGTGCGTGGCATGTGGTACATGTATAGAGGCATGTCCAAACAATGCTATTGAGGAAGGAGAAGACAAGTATAAAATCACAGATGAATGCGTAGAATGTGGAAGCTGTGTAGAGTCTTGTCCTGTAGGGGCAATTGTGGAAGAATAGGAATGGATACTATGAATAACATGTTGTTTTGACTGTAGACTATTAGCAGTAGGGGCGAATAATTATTCGCCCCTACTTTCATAATTTAGGATGAAATGCTATGAAAACAAATAATGTCGACCCCAGTGCGGGGGCGTGGATTGAAACGATAGATAAAAGCCGATTACCTGAACATGTGGCTATTATTATGGATGGTAATGGCAGGTGGGCACAATCCCAGGGATTGCCAAGAATAATAGGGCATCAGGCAGGAATTAAATCAGTAAAAAAAATAACAAGAGCAGCTAATGATATAGGCATAAAGGCATTAACCCTTTATGCCTTTTCTACAGAAAACTGGTCAAGACCTGAAACAGAGATTACAGGCTTAATGACATTATTGTGTAAGTTTTTGAAGATAGAGGTGGAAAGCCTTAACAAGCAGAATGTGCAATTAAGGGTTATGGGTAGAATCCATCAATTGCCTGAGTTAGTTCAAAAGGAATTAGCCCTGTCAATTGAAAAAACAGCTATGAATTCCGGGCTTATACTGAATATTGCCTTAAACTATAGTGGTAGGGCTGATATTATTGATGCGGTGTCTCGTCTTGCAGTTGATATTCATGCCGGAAAAATACAAGCAAATGAAATCAATGAGGCTGTGTTTCAAGGGTATCTTTCAACCTCTGATTTGCCTGAGGTTGACCTGTTAATTCGTACCTCAGGGGAGATGAGAATAAGTAACTTTTTATTATGGGAGATTGCCTACACAGAAATCTGGTTAACCCCTGTATATTGGCCTGCTTTTAATCGTGAGCATTTTTATCAGGCATTGATTGATTATCAAAAAAGAAAAAGACGATTTGGGGGTACTGTTGCTTTGTAATAAGGGTCTGCCTTGTAAAAGCTGACAACTGACTACTGACACCTGAACGCTTATATTATAGGAGACATGCATGGGATTAAGGCTAATATCTGCTTTCTTATTTATTCCTTTTTTAGCATATTCTATCTTTAGTAAATACAACCTGTCTTTTTCGTTATTAATAGCCGGAATTATTATTATTGGATTGATAGAGGTTATACTACTGAGTGAACGAGGCGGTATACGGCCATTTAAGGTGCTCTGTTTTATTTTTGGAATACCTTTAAGTATCATTGCATTTATCAAGCCATCATGGTACCACTTTTTTTCCGGATGGTTATTCCTTGCCTTTGGGTTTCTATTCCTCTATGGGCTTCTATTCAGGAATGAGTTTTTTAAGAGATTTGGACCAACACTGGCTGTGGTAATTTATGTGGCGTATTTCTTGAGTCATTTAATCCTGATAAAACACCTGCCTCTTGGTAGCTCCATGATATTTTTTCTGTTTATGGTGGTCTGGATTACAGATACAGGTGCCTATATCTTTGGTACAAAATTTGGCAAGCATAAATTCATACCAAAAATAAGCCCAAACAAGTCTGTTGAAGGTGCAATAGCTGGATGTATCAGCGGCATAATAGCAGGTCTAATAGCAAATGTTATCCTTGGTTACATGGGTCTTTATAAATTACCTGTGTCTCAGGGCATGTTGCTTGGTTTTATCTTAAGTGTTATCAGCCAGATAAGTGATTTGGTAGAATCAGCCATTAAAAGGGTTGCTGGGGCAAAAGACTCTGGTAACTGGATACCAGGACATGGTGGACTCTTAGATGTATTTGATGGTGTAATTTTTACAGCACCGCTTTTGTATTGGTGGATATGGTGGCAATGATACTAAGTGAAAAGTAAAGGTGGGAGCGTTTGGAATGAAACGAATCGCCATTCTCGGCTCAACAGGTTCTATTGGTGTGAATTGTCTTCAGGTGATACAAAGGTACCCTGAAAGATTCAGGGTTATGGCATTGGCAGGTGGAAGAAATGTCAATCTATTGGCTGAACAAGTGATGCAATTTAAGCCCGAAGTAGTATCTGTCAGGGACAAGGATAGCAAAACTCAACTTAAGAAACTGCTTGCAGGATATGACATTGAGATGCTGCAAGGGGAACAGGGGCTTGTCAAGGTAGCAACCATGCCAACCGTTGATCTGCTTGTTTCAGCCGTGGTTGGGGTTGTGGGTTTGCGTCCTGCTATTGAGGCTGTGAAATGCGGTAAGGCTCTTGCTCTGGCAAACAAAGAGACTCTGGTTGCTGCGGGCAGAATTATGATGGATATGGCTAAAGAGCATGGAAGTGCAATCCTGCCGATAGATAGTGAGCATAGTGCTGTATTCCAATGTATTCATGGCAGGGATAGGGCGGAGATACAGAAGATTATTCTTACAGCTTCAGGTGGACCATTTTGTCACAGGAAGGATCTTGAATCAATAACCCCTGATGATGCCCTGCGGCATCCTACATGGAACATGGGAGCAAAGATAACCATTGATTCTGCAACCTTAATGAATAAAGGGTTAGAGGTGATTGAGGCACACTATCTCTTTGGGATACCAGCAGAAGATATTCAGGTAGTTGTTCATCCCCAGTCTATTATCCATTCCATGGTTGAGTTTGTTGATGGGAGCGCAATGGTTCAACTCTCTGTGCCTGATATGAAATCACCTATTGCCTATGCCCTATCCTATCCAGAGCGGCTTGAGGGTGTAATTGAGAGGCTGAATTTGTCATCAATAGGATCGTTAAGTTTTGAGGAGCCTGATCTGGAACGGTTTCCATGTTTGCAGCTTGCCTATGATGCCCTTAACTCAGGCGGGACAATGCCGGCTGTCCTGAATGCAGCCAATGAGGTGGCTGTGCATAGATTTTTAGGTAAAGATATTGGTTTTATGGATATCCCGAGGATAATAAAACAGGTTATGGATAGACACAAGGTTATTCCTGATCCATCGATTGAGAATATATTTGTCGTAACTGAGTGGGGAAAAGAAATGGCATGGAAGTTACAATAATGTCACCCTAATGAGACAGTCTCGAATAAATTTAGATGCGATTGCCCTGAATTTTTGCTTGCAATTTTTGATATTTTCTGGTATACTTATTAAATTAAGGTGTAATGTCTGTAATATTAAGGGTCTGTCACAAAATAAATGTGTCACATAGAGGTTGCCAATTTGCTGCTGGGCTGGATGAAGTGGCAACCGAATACATTTATTTTGTGACAGACCCTAAGTTCAAAGAAGAATGAAATTGAGGTTCTTTTTTGTGCCTGAACTGTTATGAATATTCAAAGGGGAGTATAGATGGAAGATATTATTAATCTCAAGGAGCGGGCAAAAGAAGTAAGAAGGCTTGTTATCAATATGATTACTGAGGCAAATTCAGGTCATCCTGGCGGCTCGCTTTCCATGACAGATATAATCACAACACTTTATTTTTCAATCATGAACCATTCTGCTGCTAATCCAGCATGGGAAGAAAGAGATCGATTTGTTCTTTCCAAGGGACATGCGTGTCCAGCATATTATGCTGTTTTATCATTATGTGGATATTTTCCTGCATCAGAACTACTGAAGTTAAGAAAATTGGGAAGCATTCTTCAAGGGCATCCTGACTCAAAGGTAACCCCGGGTGTAGATTTTTCTACAGGCTCTTTAGGACAGGGGCTATCTGCGGCTTGTGGTATGGCATTAGCTGGAAAGATTGATAAAAAGGATTATCGGGTTTATGCTATCATAGGTGATGGTGAGAGTCAGGAGGGGCAGATTTGGGAGGCAGCTATGTCTGCGGCTCATTTTAAGTTGGATAATCTTTGTGTTTTTCTGGATTGCAATAAACTCCAGATTGATGGTAAGGTAGAGGATATAATGAATATCGAGCCTGTGATTGATAAATGGAAGGCTTTTGGATGGAATACGATACAGATTGATGGGCATTCGATTGAAGAGATAATTGAGGCAGCAGGGATTGCCCATAAAACCAAGGGTAAGCCAACCATGATTGTAGCAGATACTATTAAGGGTAAATGTGTTTCCTTTATGGAGGGCAAGGTTTGTTTTCATGGGACAGCACCGAATAGAGAGCAGGAACAGCAGGCTTTGAGGGAATTAGAATGAGGGAAGAAGGAAAAGTGAAAAACGAAAAGTGAAAAGTATAAATTATATTTTTACCTTTACTTTTCGTTTTTCACTTTTCACTTTTCACTTTTCCCTTTTCACTTAAATCAGGAGATACAATGGCAGAAATGGTAGCTACAAGAGATGTTTATGGTAAGGCATTAATAAAATTGGGCAAGATTTATCCTGATATGGTTGTGCTTGATGCAGATACGGCATCCTCTACCAGAACTCAATGGTTTTCTCAGGAATTTCCTGAAAGGTTTTTTAACCTTGGCATCTCTGAGGCAAATATGATAGGCTATGCAGCTGGTTTATCCACTTGTGGGAAAATACCGGTAGTTTCTGCCTTTGCTTGTTTTGGAAGTGGAAGGGTTTATGATCAGGTAAAACTGTCGGTATGCTGGCCAAAATTAAATGTAAAGATTATTGTTACCCATGCCGGTGTTTCTGTAGGAGAGGATGGGGCATCACATCAGGCTATAGATGATATTAACCTGATGAGAGGATTGCCAAATATGACGGTGATTGTGCCGGCTGATGGGATAGAAACAGAGAAAGCAGTGAGATATGCAATTGAGACTCAAGGACCATTTTATATCAGATTGGGGCGATTAAATCTTCCACTTGTTTTTGATGATACCTATGAGTTTGTTCTGGGCAAGATGCATGCTTTGAGAGAAGGGACTGATGCTACAATTATTGCCTGTGGATTGATGGTCAATGAGTCTGTTAAGGCAGCTCAAACATTATCCGAGCAAGGGATTAATGTAAGAATACTCAATGCCTCAAGCATTAAACCCATTGATAAACAAGCAATTATCCTTGCTGCAAAAGAAACCGGAGCGATTGTTACGGCTGAGGAACATTCAATCATTGGCGGGCTGGGGAGTGCTGTGGCTGAGGTATTAGCAGAACACCTTCCAACACCAATGGAAAGGGTGGGAGTAAAAGATACCTTTGGTCAATCAGGAACACCAAAGGAGTTGTTAAGGATCTTTGGATTAGATGCCGTTTCTATTGTTGAGGCAGTGATAAAGGTGCTGGGAAGAAAGACGCAAAAAGGGAGATAATTAAGCATGATTCAGATGCGGCACATCACCAAGGTATATAAAAAAGGGATACATGCCTTAGAGGATATTAATGTAAAAATTGGACGGGGGGAAATGGTTTTTGTTGCCGGACCATCCGGGTCAGGAAAAACTACCTTTCTGAAATTAATCTACGCAGAGATAATAGCTACAACAGGGTTAATTTTTGTTGGCGGGAAAAATATCAGTAGCTTGCCATTAAAGGAAGTGCCGTATCTTCGGAGACAAATTGGGGTAGTTTATCAGGATTTTAAGCTCTTATATCAAAAAACAGTGTTTGAAAATATTGCCTTTGCCTTGCAGGTTATTGGTTTGCCCTCAGCAGAGGTCTATAAACGAACCATTAAGGTGTTAAATATTGTTGAATTAACCCATAAAAAAGATGCATTTCCACACCAACTTTCCGGTGGAGAGCAACAAAGGGTAGCTATTGCCAGAGCTATTGTCAATGATCCTGCCCTTATCCTTGCGGATGAACCTACGGGTAATTTAGATACAGATCTGGCCACAAATATCATGAATTTTTTCATGGAGGCTAATCGTCAGGGAACAACCCTGGTTGTTGCTACCCATAACAAGGAAAATGCTCTAAAAATGGGGGCACATGTTATTCATCTAAACTCTGGCAAGATAGTTAAATAGGGCATGATTCAAAAGAGGAGGAATTTCACCTCCTTAGGCTTAAGGAAACAAATCGATATGATACGACCACAAAACTTTGGTTATTTTTGCAGGGAAGCAATGACAAACTTCAAACGGGCAGGGACAATGACCTATGCCAGTATTGGGGTTATCACTGTTACCCTTTTTATTATGGGTATTTTTTTGCTATTGATTGTCAATCTTCGACTGGTTCAGGATACCTTGATTAAAAAGGCATCTATTGTTGTCTACTTAAAGGATGCTTTGCCAATTGAGACCATACAGTCTATTCAGACCAATATTGGCAGGCAGGTTAATCAGGCAAGTCAGATAATATATATCTCAAAACAAGATGCTCTGGAAGGGTTTAAGAAGGAATTGAGTGATCAGTCGGATATTCTTTCCGGGATAAATGGGAATCCATTGCCAGCCTATTTTGAGATAAAGCTAACACCCTCAATCAGGTTTTCGTGGGAAGGATTGAAAAAAATTGCTCAAGCTATAGAAAAGATGGAAGGAATAGAAGGGGTGGATTATGGTCAAAAGGCAGTTGAGGTCATCGCTACGATAACCGATGTGGTAAGAATGTTTATTATTGGTATAGGTTTTATCCTTGGACTTGCTACGCTGATTATTATTTCAAATACTATTGAGCTGTCCCTTTTTGCCAGGCAGGAAGAGATAGAAATAATGAGGTTGGTTGGTGCTACCCCATGGTTTATTCGGTTTCCCTATCTCTTAGAAGGGATGATACATGGGTGGATAAGCGGAACATTATCTATTGGACTATTATGGCTTGTTTATCGCTTTGGTCTGGTTAAAACACTTGCGGAAAACCCTATATTTTTATTTTTACCACAAGTGAAATTTATATCATGGCAAGTTATGAGTATCTTGATTGTAGCCAGTGGGTTTCTCGGATGTCTGGGAAGTTTGCTGCCTTTGCATTATTTTTTGAAATCTAACAGGGAATAGGGGAAGTAAGAGAAATGAGAAGAAAGGGAGAAAGGCTGAATTCCGCTATTTGTTTGGTTTTTATATTCCTGTTTCTATCTTCAGGGGTGAGCCTTTGTTCAGCAGATGTATCTACGGAAAAGGGAAAATTGTTAAAGATACGAAAAGAATTGCAGCAAAAAAAGACATTGTTGCAACAGGCAGTAAAAAAGGAAAAAGGGGTAATAAATGAATTAGACAAGAGAAATCGACAACTAAACCAGACACAAAGAAAAGTAGATAAATTGGGAGAGACAATAAACAAGACACAACATAAGATAATTATTAAAAAAGAGGCGTTAATTAAGACTTTTAACAGCCTTTATCAAAAACAAAGCCAATTGTCTCATAGATTGAGAGCCATATATAAATATAGAAAAAATGGTGTGTTAGATGTCTTATGTTCTTCTCCAAACCTTTCGGATATGTCAAGGCAGCTTTATTTTATGACCATGATTGCTCAGAATGATAACACCTTGATCCGTGAGATACAACAACAGAAAGAGCTGTTAAAGTGTCAGAAACAGCTACTTCAGGGAAAACATAAACAGCTTTTAGTCATTCAAAATGATTATAAGCAAGAATTTATTGTTCAGCAAAAACAAGAGAAGGGTTATCGAGGGCTGCTTTCCCGGGTACAGAAGGATAAAAAACTTTATCGTCAGCAGGTTGCTCAACTCAATAATTCATCTTCAGAATTAACCTCATTAATCAAGCGATTAGAGGCACAGAAAAAGGCACAAGAAAAAGCACGGGCAGCAATGGTTGCTAAACGAAAAAAAGAGGGTAAAAAGCCGGAAAAAATAGAGAAAAGATCTTATCCTGAAAAGGGAACACTTTCATGGCCAGTATCTGGCGGACAGATTATTAAGGGATTTGGGCAATATAAAAACCCGAAGTTTGATACCTTTGTGGTAAATAAAGGCATAGATATCTCAGCCCATGCAGGACAAACTGTTGTTGCTGTAAAATCTGGAAGTGTGGTTTATGCTGGTTGGTTTAAAGGGTATGGGCTGCTGGTTATGATTGATCATGGTAATGGCATTTACAGCCTTTATGCCCATCTGGCAAATATATTGGTAGGAAAGGGGCAAACAATTAATACAGGTACTCCCCTTGGCACAGTAGGTGATACAGGTTTTACTACAGAACCATGTTTGCACTTTGAATTAAGGGTTGATGGACAACCCGTTAATCCATCAGGATGGTTGAGACGAGGATAGGGGAGATTAAGGAAAATCCGAAGCACGAAATACGAAACAAATACAAACGACCAAAATCCGAATGACAAAAACAACCTGTCAAAAGTTTCGAATTTTGATATTCGAATTTCGGATTTTATATTAAATTTCGGGAGGTATGTGATAATGTTGCGATTGAAGAATGTATTGTGGTTTTTGGCATTGGCTATCATTGTTTCTATGAGCGTGGATGCCAATTCTCAGGGGCAGGAAAGCTCTGAATTGTATGATGGATTACGGCTATTTGGTAAGGCGTTTTCAATAGTTCATAATCAATATGTAGAAGATGTGAAGACAAAAACTCTTGTTTATGGGGCTATTGACGGTATGCTTAAAAGTCTGGGGGATCCTCATACAAGATTTATGACCCCTGAGGTATTTAAGGAGATGAAGGTAGAAACCGAGGGGAGCTTTTCCGGGCTTGGGATTGTTATCGGGCTTAAACAAGACAATCTCATGGTTATCTCACCTATTGAAGGAACACCAGCGTATTTGGCTGGGATAAAGGCAGGTGATTATATTACTGAAATAGATGGGACATCAACCAAGAATATTTCCTTAGTTGAGGCTGTTCAGAAACTTCGTGGTAAACAAGGAACTCAGGTAATTATTACCATTAAAAGGGATGGTGTGGAAAATCCTTTCAAAGTAACGATTAATCGGGCAATAATTGAGATCCATAGTGTTAAGTCCGATGTTATTCAGACAGATGTTGGGTACATCAGGATTACTAATTTTAACCAGAATACGGCTCAGGAGTTTACAGATAGTCTGGTGAAGTTGCAAAAAAGAGGGATACGGAGTCTTGTTATAGATTTGAGAAATGATCCTGGAGGTTTATTGGAATCAGCCATAGATGTTTCAGATAATCTTCTGTCAAAGAATTCCTTGATTGTTTCTATTGCTGGAAGACAGCAGGAGATGAACAGAGAATTTCGAACAACCGGAAAGGGCTTGTATTTGGATAATCCGATTATTGTTTTATTAAATGAGGGAAGTGCCAGTGCCTCAGAGATATTGGCTGGAGCTATTAAGGATAATAAACGAGGTTTGACCATTGGTGTAAAGAGCTATGGTAAAGGTTCTGTGCAGACAGTTCTTCCATTGCCTGATGGCTCTGGTATTGCCCTGACTACAGCCAAGTATTTTACCCCCTCAGGTGTATGTATTCATGGAAAAGGGATAATTCCAGATATAATTGTAGAGATGCCTGAGATTACCCCCAAGGATCAGGAGATGTGGCTGAAGTTAGATGATAGTCAATACTTAAAGGATTTTGCCAAAGGACGATCAAGCTATACAGATGAAGATATTAAAAATTTACAGCAAACCCTATCCAAGAATAAGATTGAATTAAGTGAAATGATTCTTAGAAGGGCAATAAATATTGAAATAGGCAGGCTTAATGGGGGAAAAGAGATTGTTTGCGACCTGAAATGTGATCCACAATTGCAGCGAGCAGTTGATATTATGATAGCAACTAAGATATTACAGCATAAATAATCGAATAATTTTAATTTATGCTTGACAAATGTTGATATATATGTTACCATAAAAGTGCTTAAAAGTGCTGAAGTCTGAAGGCTGGCTGCTTGCATTTAATTATTGTTTCGGAGGAAAGGGAATGTTGTTTGGTGGCGGGAAAAATTCTGTAGGATTAGATATCAGTAGTGATACGGTCAAGGTTGTTAAATTAAAGAAATCTGGCAATAGCATTATGTTGGCAAGGCTTGGGTTAGAAAAGATTGCCCCGGAACCCTTAGATGAGGATGCAGTTGGGGCAAAGCATGAATTAACCGTAAAAGCTATTAAAACCATGCTTTATAACAATGGCATTGATGCCAAAAAAACTTGTACCTCTGTCTCTGGGAATTCTGTGGTAGTAAGATATATTAAGTTACCGCATATGAGTGAGACAGAGCTTCGTGATGTTATCAGGTTTGAGGCTGAGGAGCACATTCCCTTTGATATTGAGCATGTGATCATTGATTTTCAGATAATAAAAGAGGTAATTGAAAAAGACGAGAGGATGATCCTTGTCCTGCTGGTAGCTGCTAAAGAAGAGCTTGTTTATGATCATATGGAGATATTGCAGCGGTCAGGGTTAGAGACTACTCATATTAATGTGGATACCTTTTCAATAGAGGATGCTCTGGTAGCAAACGGAAAGGAAGAAGAGGTAGTGGCTCTGGTAGATATTGGGGCAAGAATGACAAATATTAATGTAGTAGAAAATAAATGTTCCTGTTTTAATCGGGATATTTTAGTTGGTGGTAATGATTTTACTGAAGCAATAAAGAGAGAGTTGGGTGTAAACTTTTTGGAAGCAGAACAGATAAAGGAAGCAGAAGGGGTAATTGTTCCTGGTGAAGAGATGACGACAGGTGTGTATTCTGAACGAATATCCCATGTCTCTTATGCCATTGAGTCTGTAGGGGCAAGGCTTTTAGATGAATTAGAGAGGTCTTTTGCCTATTATTATACTCAATTACCTGTATATCGGAAAAATATTGACCGGGTGCTTTTGAGTGGAGGAACAGCAAAACTAAAGAACTTAGATGAGTTTCTTGCAAGTGGTCTTGGCATTCCGGTAGTTATTGCTGATCCCTTTGTTAACTTGAGGATAGCTCCAAAGGTTAATGTAAATCTTATTAAGAAATATGGTCCAGCGTTTACCGTAGCCATAGGATTAGCATTAAGGGGGCTAAAGTAATGACTAATATAAACCTGATGCCTCCAGTTCTTCTGGCAAAGAAAAAGATACAATGGAGAAATATTTTAGTCATAATATCGTTATCTGCCTTTGTTGTCTTAATAGGTTTTTTTTGGAGCAATCAGTTGCTTGAGGTCAAGAAAAAGGAGCAAAAAGTAGAAGAATTAAAGGCTGAGATAGCTAAGTTACGGCCTTATATGCAAGAGATTAAAGATCTTGAAATAGAGATAGATTTGCTTAAAACGAGGCTTAATATTATTACCCAATTGGACAAGGATAGGTTTATCTGGGCAAAACTTCTTGATCAAACATCTGATTGCCTGGGTCAGGGTATCTGGTTAGATAATTTGTCTAACACTAACGGTACGGCTATACAAATAAGTGGCAAGGCTATGGATAATTTTTCTGTTGCAAACTATATACTTAAGCTTATGGAATCACAGTTGTTTACTAATGTTAATCTTGCCAATATTACCAATTCTACCATTGGCAAGTATCCAATAAGGAGTTTTTCACTTAGCTGTACTCATAATATTTAAGGAGTCAAGCAGCAATTCTCATTATGGCAAAACTTATGTTCAAAGGGGAATAAGGGAATAGAGGAGATGGTATCGATTATCAACAGAATTGTCGGTAGGACAGGCATTTCTGCCTGTCCTGTTGCAGATGACAGGCAAGAATGCCTGTCCTACCGATTAATCTCCATATCTCCCCCTACCTTATCCCTGCCTCCAATATAAAACATGAAGGCATACCCGTACCATAGCCGTAGAGTTTTCTGGATGAGGCAGCGGTCATAAGCAGCTT